>NZ_WJIE01000020.1 GCF_009649845.1 Polyangium spumosum | reverse complement strand
TCCCCACTGCTGCCTCCCGTAGGAGTCTGGACCGTGTCTCAGTTCCAGTGTGGCTGATCATCCTCTCAGACCAGCTACCCGTCTTTGCCTTGGTAGGCCATTACCCTACCAACTAGCTGATGGGCCGCAGGCCCATCCCCTGGTGCGAGCTTTCATGAAGAGGCCCGCTTTTACCTCAATCTCTTGCGAGACCGTGGTCTTATGCTGTATTAGCCCTCCTTTCGGAAGGTTATCCACCACCAGAGGGTAGGTTACCTACGTGTTACTCACCCGTGCGCCGCTTTACCGGGGCCGAAGCCCTTTCTCGCACGACTTGCATGTGTTAGGCGCGCCGCTAACGTTCGTTCTGAGCCAGGATCAAACTCTCCAGTTAAACTTGCTGGAGGTCACCTCGGTCCGGCTAAAGACCGGGTGACGGCTCATGCTCTAGGCATGACGTGATTGCTCGGCCGTGCTTGCGCAGGCTCGAGCGAGGGCCACGTCACCACACGTTTGCGTGTTGCGTACAATCCAGTTTTCAAGGACCGAGCCGAAGGTTTCCAGCAGGTACTCCTGCCATTCCTTCGTTCTGTCGTCTCGCCGTCCGTCCAGGCCGCTTTCGCGACGCTGTTTGTCTCGGCGAGGTCGGTTGATTTAGTTGCCTCTCGGCTCCGTGTCAACCGTTCATTTTTCAGGCCGGTTCGTTTCTTTTTGCCGACCGGCTCGGCTCCCCGCCGCTTTCGCGTTTCGGGGCGGCGGACTCTACTCATCGAGTTCCGCCTGTCAACCGCCTCGTTGCCTTTTTTTGCGTCCCGTCTCTTCCGCTTGGGGAGCGAGGCAGACCTCGCTCTGTCGAGCTGAAGAACCAGAGCGCTGGCCCTCGGCGCCCTCTCCGCGTCGGCTTCACCGCCGCGTCGAGGGGGGCGGACTCTACTCATCGAGCCCTGCCTGTCAACTGCCTCGTTGCCTTTTTTTTCCGTCCCGCCTCTTCCGCTTCCTCTGCCTCTCGCAGAGCGAAGGAGCGAGCTGACCTCACTCCTCCTAGCTGAAGAACCGGGGCGCTGGCCCTCGGCAGCCCCTCCGCGGCAGCACCGCCGTCGCGTTGGGGAGGCGGACTCTACTCACCCTCCCCCTCCTGTCAACACGCAGGACTCTTTTTTTCCGTCCACCTTGCCGAACCGCTCGTTTCGCCGCGCAAACCAGCAAAACGGACCCCTCGCTCCAGCTCCCGCTAGATGAGGGCCTCGACGTGCTCATCCGCGAACCAGCGGCCCCGGCACTCCCGCACGAGCAGGAGCTCCGCGCCGCTCGGAAGTCGCACGCGAAATCCCTTCTCCCGCCCGCGAAGGCCAACCATCGCCCCCATCACCTCGATGGGCTGCCAGCCGCCAGCCGCACGGAGCCGCCTCGGGCGCGAGTGATCCGGCGGGATCGTCTCGACCTCGACGCGAAACCACTTCGTGCTGCCCTGCGGGCGCGGCCAGGCAGCCTCCGCGCAGAGCTCGGCCTCGCTCTCCTCGAGCATGCGCTCGGAGGCCGCGAACGCAGCGCGCGGATGTAGCAGGACGACGAGCGCATACCCCTCCGGGAGCTGACGCACGATGTACCCACGGCCGCGCGCCCGGACCGTGATCTGCTGGGGCGACGCGAAGTTCGGCGCCTCCTTCAGCTCGCCGAGCACGATCTGCCAGTGCGCCGCAGCTACTTTGAGGTCAAACGGATCGAGGTACCCGAAATAGTCGACGGTCTCCCCCTCCGCGTCGACGAGCGCCGCGCCCTTCGCGCTCGGCAAGCACGTGACGAGGCGCTCGAGGATCCTCGTGAAGGTCGACGCCTCCTGATCACGCGGCGGAGGCGCAGGACGATGACGGCGGGATCGCGTGCGTTCGCTCATCGCTCGATCGGGACCAGGGCGAGGAGCGGCTCCGCGCTCCGCTCGACGAGGACACCACGACGGAGCCCCTCGAGGAGCTTCGACCGCGCAGCACTCGCGCGGCCCCACACGACCTCGTCACGCACGAGCCGCCGGCGCTCCTCCAAGGGCACGACCCGCGCCGGCGTGCGCTCGAGCAAGAGGAGGACGTGAACACCATACGACGTCGCCACGAGCGGGCTCGTGTCCCCACGCGCCCCGAGCGCGCTCGCCGCGCGCGCGAACGACTCCACCAGCGTCCCCCCGTCGGGGAGGATCAAACGCCCATCCGCCGTGACCGGCGGGAGCGCCTCCACCACGGTCCTGAACCCATCCTTGTCGACCCCGTCGACCGCACTTCGAAACGAGGCGACGACCGGGTCCTCGACGTCCTCGAACGGACGCTTGGGCTCGGGGCGCGTGATCGCGCGCGCCGACGCGGCCACCGGCAACACGGCCTCGTGAATGGCGCGCGCCACGGCCTCGGCCCGGCTACGCGTCGCAGCATCCGCGTTCTCCGCGAACTGCACGACCGCATGGACCGTACGAAACCCCTCCGGCCGATCGAGCTCGATCCACCGCCGCGCCATCACCCGCTCGAGCTCGGCGTCCGTGACCGGCCCCTTTTGCTCGGCCTCCGAGAGGAGCTGATGCATGAGCCGCCGCGCGAGCGCCGCGCTCACCCGACGCTCGAGCTCGGGGTCGTTCGTGGCGCCACGCGCGCGAGCCTCGCTGGCAAAAAGCGCGTCACGAATCGCGAGCTCCCGCGCCGCGACGAGGTCGATCCCCTGCGCCGCCGCGATTCGCACGACCGTGCCTTCGTTCACCTCTTCACGACCGACCCGCGCGACGGTCCCCCCGGCGAGCGTGCCCCGCTCGGGCGGCGGCCCGGAAGGACCTCCACCGCCGCCACATCCCGCCGCGGTCGCCACGAGCGAAACGAGCGCCACGCCCGCGCGCACGTTCATCCACCCCCCCGGGGGCGCAAGAGCTCCGTCGACGCCCGCAAGGAGAGCCCACCGATCACGAGGAGGTAGACCGCCTTGAAATCGTCGCGCTGGCCGAGCGCAAAAACGCCGAAGCCAAAGGCGGCCGCCGCTGCGAACAGCAGGAGGACCGCGAAGGCGTCAATCGCGCGAGACACGACGGGAGCATAGCTCGACGCGCCCGGCCTGTGGGGCCGGACCGGCCCGAGACGTCCCCGAATCACGCGCGCGCGCGGCTCGAGATGCCCTCGGCCCCACCGAACACCTGGATTCGTCCGCCAGGCGACTACCGTCGCATCAGCACGACCGCGACCCCCGCCACCATGAAGACCATCAACGTGATGAGCGCTTTCCCGGCCGCAGGCGTCACGCGGCGCGAGGACCTCGACGAACGTTTGCCACGGTCCACGGCCACCGACGCCGCGACCACGCTGACGGCGACCGCACAAGCGATCGCGACGGCCTGCGCGGCGAGCGCGCGATCTCCGTCACGCACGTGCCAGGCGAGGACGAGGTACACGAGGCCCGCGAGGATGCCGACGGTCACGACGGGGATCGCGCCACGCGGCAACGTCGAGCGCGCCTGCAAGAGCGGCGCGTCGAGATCACGCGGAGCCTCGGGCTTCGACGGGCCCGTCTCCCAGCGCTCTCGCCACGAGAGCGCAAACGCGCCCCACGCGATCGCGCCGACCGACGCGCGCAGAGGATCGAGGCGCGCAGGCGCGAGCGCAGGCGCGCCGAGCAGCCACGCGCCCGTCGTGAGCGCGAGGAACGCGGTGATGCCGACGTGGCGCGCGAGGTTCGGACGGCTGCCGCGAAAGAGCGGGCCCGCGAGGCCGCAGAGGAGCCCGACGACAGCGACGAACGCAGCCGGGCGCGCGGCCGATCGCGAGAGCGCGGCGGGCGCGACCGTGGTCGTCCAGGCGACGAAGGTGGCGAGCAGGGTTTGTCCGGGGGAGTCTCCGGCGCGGATCTCGGCGACGAGGCGCGCGACGGGCCCGTCTGCTTGCGGATGGGGAGCGCGCGCGGCGGGGGCGGCCTTCACCGGACCCGCGAGGGCCTCGGCGTGGTCGCTGTCGCCGGATCGCGGCTCCCGATCATCCGCCATGCGTGCTCACACGATACTCCGATCGGAGAGCCTCGACAGCGGGACGAAGGCGCTCGTGTCGTCGTCCTCGCCCGCGAGCGCGGCGGCCGCCTCGCCCCCTCCGTCGTCGCGCGCGACCTCGAGGCCGAGCTTCTGCCAGAGGCCGGCGTCGAAGAGGTGGCTCGGCCGGACGTTGCCGAGCGCCGCGAGCATGTTGCGCCGCGCGCCGGGGCAACGCGCGTCGAGGTCGGCGAGCAGGCGGCTCACGGCCTTGCGCTGGAGGTTCTCCTGCGAGCCGCAGAGATCGCAGGGCAGGATCGGAAACTTCTCCTCCTCGGCGAACGCCGCGAGGTCGTCCTCGGCGCAGTAGATGAGCGGACGAATGACGACGTTCTTGCCGTCGTCCGCGACGAGCTTCGGCGGCATGGCCTTGAGCTGCCCGGCGAAGACGAGGTTCAGCATCAAGGTGGTGATCGCGTCGTCGCGGTGGTGCCCGAGCGCGATCTTCGTGCAGCCCATCTCCTGCGCGATGCGATAGAGGATGCCGCGGCGCAGGCGCGAGCAGAGCGAGCAGTAGGTCTTGCCCTCGGGGATCTTGTCCGTGACGATCGAGTACGTGTCCTCGTTGATCATCACGAACTCGTGCCCGCGCGAGGCCATGTAGTCGCGAAGGAGGTGCCCCGGAAAGCCCGGGTGGCCCTGGTCGATGTTCACCGCGACGACGCTGAAGTTCACGGGGGCGCGCCGCGCGAGATCCACGAGCAGGTCGTGCATCGCGTAGCTGTCCTTGCCGCCCGAGACCGCGCAGAGGACGCGGTCGCCGTCGGAGAGCATCTTGAAATCGGCGATCGCGCGGGACATCGCCCGCGCGAGCTTGCGGCGTAGGTTCACAGCGAGGGTTTCAGGAGAGCTCGTCGATGAGCCGGAGGAACGTGAGGACCCCGTGGCCCGTGCCGCCCTTGGGGTAGATGCCGTAGGGCTTGTTCGCAAGCGAGGGGCCGGCGATGTCCACGTGGATCCACGGGCGATCGCCCACGAACTCGCGCAGGAAGAGCGCGGCCGTGATCGAGCCGCCCCAGCGATCGGCGGTGTGCTTGATGTCCGCCCAGTCGCTCTTCAGGCCCTCGCGCAGCTCCTCGATGAGCGGGAGCTGCCAGGTCGACTCGCCCGCGGCCTTCGCCGACGTGCGGAACTGCTCGGCGAGCTCCTCGCGGTTCGTGAAGAAGCCCGAGACCGTGGGGCCGAGCGCGACCACGCAAGCGCCCGTCAACGTGGCGTTGTCGAGGATGAGGTCGGGCTCGAGCGAGCGAGCGTAGGCGAGGCAGTCGGCGAGCACGAGGCGGCCCTCGGCGTCGGTGTTGATGATCTCGACGGTCTTGCCGTCGAGCGAGCCGAAGACGTCGCCTGGCCGGTAGGCGTTGCCGTCGGGCATGTTCTCGGCCGAGCCGATGATGCCGTGCACCTCGACGTGCGGCTTCACGGCGGCGACGGCGGCCATGAGCGCGACCACGTTGGCCGCGCCGCCCATGTCGCCCTTCATCTCCTCCATGCCCTGCGCGGGCTTGATGCAGAGGCCGCCGCTGTCGAAGGTGAGGCCCTTGCCGACGAAGACGAGCTTCTTCTTCGAGGGCTTCGCCGGCTTGTAGGTCAGGTGCACGAGGCGCGGATCACGCGCGCTGCCCTGGCCGACGGCCAGGATGAGCTTCATGCCGCGCTTCGTGAGCTGGGCCTTGTCGAAGATCTTGCACTCGAGCCCGTTCGCCTTCGCCACGTCCTCCGCGGCCTTCGCGAGCTTCTCGGGGTAGAGCTCGTTCGGGGGCGTGTTGATGAGGTCGCGCGCGATGCACACGGCCTCGCCGACCTTCTGCCCGAGCGCCGCGCCGTCGCGCTCGGCCTTGCTCACCCGGCCCGTCGTCGCGAGCGCGACGCGCGCGAGCTTCGTCTTGGGGATACGATCACCCGTCAAGAAGGCCGTGAACCGGTAGCCGCCGAGCACCACGCCCTCGGCCGCCGCGCGGGCCGCGTGAGCGACGCCCTCGGGCAGGGCGATGGCGAGCGACTCGGCCTTGGCGCCGAGCGCGAACCGCGCGCCCTTGGCCGCGAGCAACCGGACCTCGACGTCGGTGACGGTCGCCTTGCCGAGGCCGACCAGGAGAACACGTTGCGCCGGCAGCTTGCCGAGCGTCTGCAGATCGAGGGTCTGGTCCTTCTTCCCCGTGAAATCCTCGCGCTTGACGATGCGAGAGACGACCGGACCGAGCGCGTCCTCGAGCTTCGCGAGGATGCCCTCCTTCGTCGTGGCCCCCTCAGGCACGCCGATGACGGCGACGTCGGCGTCGATCTGAAGCGGGTCCTGGGAAACGACGGAAAGCTTGATGGACATGCGTTCTCCTGGACGATTGCGGGCGCGACCCCCCGGGGTCGGGCCGCGCATCTAATCACGAGACGCCAGGCTCGTCGACCGATCGTCTCGTTCTGGTTTCACGGGGGATGGACGGCGCGCGCCACGCCTTCGACGCTCGGGGCTGCGCTCGGACAAGCCGAGCTACGCCCCAAACCCCGTGTGACGCACGCCAGAGGTCTGTCGCCGCGGTGCGGCAAGGGGCGCGTCAAACCGTGCGCGCTCAGCGAGCCGGCTTGGCGGAGGACGCATCCTTGTAGATGCGGATGACGTTCTGGAGCAGCTCGAGCCCCTCGGCGCGAGGCCGCTGGAACGCGTTGCGCCCCATGATCGAGCCGAACGAGCCGCCCTGGGCGAGCTCGCGCACCTCGGCGAGCACGGCGTCCGCGCCCTTGGCCTCGCCGCCCGAGAAGATGACGACGCGCTTGCCGTTGAACGTCGACTGGATGACGTGGCGGATCCGATCGGGGAGCGTCGCGATCGGGATGTTGTGCTTCTCGTACATCTTGCGCGCCTCGTCCTGCTCGATGTGCGCCGTCGGGGGTTTGACCTTCACGACGTGCGCGCCGAGCTCGGCCGCGATGTGCGAGGCGTACGCGATGACGTCGATGCCCGTCTCGCCGGCCTTCGACATCGAGCCACGCGCGTACGACCAGACGATGACGACGAGGCCCTTGCGCTTGGCCTCGATCGTGAGCTCGCGGAGGTCCTCGTACATCTGGTTGCGAGCGCCGGAGCCCGGGTAGATCGTGTAGCCGATGCCGACGCAGCCGAGGCGCAGGGCGTCCTCGACCGAGCCCGTGATGGCCGAGATCGGGTGCTCGGGTTTGCCGAGCGAGTCGCTGTTGTTGAGCTTCAGGATGAGCGGGATCTGCCCGGCGAACTTGGCCGCGCCGGCCTCGAGGAAGCCGAGCGGCGCGGCGTACGCGTTGCACCCCGCGTCGATGGCGAGCTGGAAGTGGTAGTCGGGATCGTTGGCCTCGGGGTTCGGCGCGAACGACCGCACCGGGCCATGCTCGAAGCCCTGATCGACGGGCAGGATCACGAGCTTGCCCGTGCCCGCGAGCGCGCCGTGGTTCAAGAGGCGCACGAGGTTCGTCTGGGTACCGGGGTTGTCCGACGAGTACCAAGAGAGGATCTGCTTGACGCGATCGGTGAGAGCCATGGTCGTCTCCGATGGGGTTGGGCCCGGCGCACGGGCAGCGAGACCGGCAGGCTAGGCCGCGGATGGCCACTCCGCAACGCACACCGATGCGCCGGAATCGTACGACGGCGGGCGGAGGGCCGTGGTAGACGGCAGGCCCGAGGGGAAACACGATGACCACGACGAGTTCGGACAAGCGCCTCGAGAGCTGGGCCCCGCCACCCGCGGAGCCTTCGCGGGTCGGCATCACGCTCGAGACGTTCATCCTCGAAGGACAGCTCGGCTTCCCGGCGGCGACCGGGACGTTCACGTCCCTGCTCAACCAGATCGGCCTCGCCGCGAAGCTCGTCACCGCGAAGGTGCGCCGCGCAGGCCTCGCGCGGCTGCTCGGCTACACGGGGCAGACGAACGTGCAGGGTGAGCTCGTGCAGAAGCTCGACGAGGAGGCGAACGAGACGCTCCTCAGCGTGCTCGGGCGCCGCAGGCATTGCGCCGCGGTCGCGAGCGAGGAGCTCGACTCGATCCGGATCACCTCGACCGACAGGCGCGCGAAGTACCTCGTCGTCTTCGACCCGCTCGACGGCTCTTCGAACATCGACGTGAACATCTCCATCGGTACGATCTTCGGCGTGTTGCGGAAGCACGCCGACGGCGAGGGCGCGACGGAGGCGGACTTCCTGCGGCCAGGGCGCGAGCTCGTGGCGGCGGGGTACATCCTCTACGGCTCGTCGACGATGCTCGTGATCACGACGGGGCACGGCGGCGTGCACGGCTTCACGTACGACCCGACGGTCGGCGAGTTCTTCCTCTCGCACGAGAACATCCGCATCCCGGAGCGGGCCTCGCTCTACTCGATCAACGAGGGCAACAGCGCGTACTGGGGCGACGACGTCCGCCGCTGGAACGCGTGGCTCAAAGAGGAAGACAAGGCGACGAATCGGCCGTACGGCGCGCGGTACGTGGGCTCGCTCGTGGCCGACGCGCACCGGACGCTGATGAAGGGCGGCATCTTCGCCTACCCGGCCGATCGGAAGAGCAAGCAAGGCAAGCTCCGGCTGCTCTACGAAGCGAACCCGTTCGCGTTCGTCTTCGAGGCCGCGGGCGGCAAGGCGACGACGGGCACGCAGCGCATCCTCGACATCACGCCGACGGAGCTACACCAGCGCGTGCCGCTCGTCCTCGGATCGCCGCGCGACGTGGACATCTTCGAATCATTCGCGCGCGGCGACCGGTAGTACCCTCGGGCCGTGCCCCGGCCCTCGCTTCGAAGCCTCGCCCGCGCGATCCTCGTCCCCCTCGTCATCGCCGGCTGCGGGACGGCGCAGCCCACGCGTCAGGTCGGGCCTCCCGCGGAGCTTGCGCGCAGCGCCGCGCCATCCGTCACGCTCGGCCCGTCGACCTCGCCTCCGCCCACGTGCCCGGATCCCGCGCCCGCTTCGCCGAGCACGTCGAGCAAGCCGATGTTCATCCTGCAGAACGGGCACGAGCGTCCGATTCACAGGATCGTGGTGAGCACCGACGGCAGCAAGCTCGCGTCGGGCGCGCACGACGGGACGGTGCGCGTCTGGGATCTGCGGGCCGGGCTCTTGCTCCGCAGGTTCGTGACGGCCGGGTTCTTCGTGCACGATCTCTCGATCAGCGCGGATGGAAAGCGCCTCGCGTATTACGCGCCCGACGGCACGCCCGACGGGCTCATGGTGCAGGTGCTCGACCTCGACGATCCCAGGAGCACGCGCCAGACGAGCCCGTACCACGGGGCGTTCCAGCTCTCGCCGGACGGCCTGTCGCTCGTGATGGCCGCGGACAAACTCACGTTCGTCGACACGAGGACGGGCAAGAGGACGAAGGAGGTCACCCTCGGCGCCAAGGCCCCGAGCGCGCTCGCGCTCGCGCACGACGCGGAGGGAAAACACGTGGCGGCGGCGTATCCCGGGGAGCTCTTGATCGTCGACGTGATGAAGGGCGTGGTCACGCACCGGATCCCGGTGGGGAGCGCGCTCGCAGATGCGCCGCTCCGCGTGGCGCTCACCGCCGACGTCGCCGCGCTGCTCGTCGCAGGCGGGACGATCACGCTCCACCCGCTCACTCCAGGCGCCGCGCCGCGCGTCCTCGCGGGTCGTTACAAGGACATGAGCGCCTCGAACGGTCGGATCTGGGCGACGGAGCTCATGACAGGGACGGTCGCGACGTTCACCCTCCCGGACGGGCAGCCGGTCCCGCTCTCCTCGCACGAGCTGCCGCGGGGCGACCTCGTCGCCGCGAGCCACGATGGATCGACGATCGTCACGGCGCGAAGTCACCTCGCCGTGGGGACGAACATCGAGGTGCGAGACGTGCAGACGATGCGCGCGGTGCGTACGATCGAGGGGACCGTTCGATCGATCGAGTCACTCACGGTGCGTCCCGACGGGAGCGAGCTCCTCACGGGTTCGTTCCGCGGCAACCTCCTGCGATGGGACCTCGTCACGGGGAGCCTGAAGCCCGCGGTGCCGCAGAGCGAGCAGAACAAGGCGCCGATCCGCACGCTCTCGTACGCGCCGAGCGGCGAGCAGTTCGCCTCGAGCTCGAACGCCTGGCGTGTGCGCGTGCACGAGGCCACGAGCGGGCGGATCACGCGCCAGTGGGACGTGCTCGGCGGCTCCTTCGTGCGGTACGCGGAGTTCTTGCCGTCGAGCGACGAGCTCCTGACCGTGCGGGTTCGGACGGATCGCAAGCTCACGAGCAAGAAGGGGCCCGCCGGCATGCCGGTGATCGACGAGAAACACGACGTCGCCGTGGAGCGATGGGACCTGCGCGGCCCGAGGCCACCCTTGCCGAAGGCTCTTTTGGGCGAGATCGCGCGGCCGCAGGGCAAGCTGCTCACGAAGCTCGCCTCGGACCCGTGGTTCTTCGCGCTCTCGAAGGACGGCGCGCGCCTCGTGGTGGGCGGCGGTGAGGCGCTCACGTCGCTGCGCACGGACACGGGCAAGATCGATTGGACCACCAACCTCCCGACGGTGCCCATCGGCCTCGCGAAGCGGCCCGACGGCGGGCTGGAGGTCAACCAGTCACACGCGACATTCTCGCCCGACGGCAAGACGATCGTCCTGTCGACGCGGAAGCTCCTGACGAGGGCCGGCGTCCAGCAGTTCGTGCCGATGCTGCTGGAGATCGACGCGAACACGGGGCGCGTCCGGAAGGAGCACGAGCCGGGGGCGCACGGGCCCGTGCGGTGGCACAAGGGGACGATCGTCGTCGGGGGGCTCAGGCCGGCCGTGGTCGACGCGAAGGACTTTTCCGTGCGCGCGCGCCTCACGCTCGCGGACAACAAGATCGACTCGATCGGGGTGCATCCGAAGCGTGATCTGTTCCTGCTCGGCGGTGACGGGGGTGCGACGTCGTTCGTCACGGTGCGCGGGGAGGTCGTCATGACGCTCGTCTCCACGCCGAACGGGGAGTGGGTGGCCGCGGCGCCGACCGGCGCGTATCGATCGAGCCTCGACGGCGCGCGCAGCATCGCCTGGACGTTCCCGGATCCGCTCGAGAGCTTCTCGTTCGAACGGTTCGCCTCGCAGTTCGAGCGGCCGGAGCTCGTCGAGCAGAGCCTCGCCGCCGAGGGCGCCGAGGCCCCGGCATCACTCGCGCGGCCGCCGCGGCTCCGCGTCGAGACGAAGGGCCTGCGTGGGAGGATCGAGACGTCCGAGAAGAACCTCTCGCTCGACGTCGTCGCGACGAGCCCCTCGCGCGTCGACCGCGTGCGGGTCTTCGTCGACGGCAAGCCCGCGGGCGACAGGCTCGTGTGCGCAGCGGAGGGGCGCGTCTCGCTCGACGTGCCGCTCCACGCGGGCAGCAACCGCGTGAGCCTCGTCGCGTACGACGCGGCCGGCTACGCGAGCAACCCCGAGCAGCTCGACGTGGTGTCGACCTCCCCCGACGCCAGGAAGCCGAGCCTGCACGTGGTGGCCATCGGCGTGAGCCGCTACCCCAACATGCTCCCCGAGGAGCAGCTCGACTACGCCGACGACGACGCGCGCTCGGTCGCGGCGTCGCTCGCGCGCCTCGCCGGGCCGCAGGGACCGTTCGAGCGGATCGCGACGACGACGCTGCTCGACGAGGAGGTGACGGTGCGGCGCGTGGACGAGGCGCTCGCGGGGCTCTCGCAGATGCGCCCGGACGACCTCGCCGTCGTGTTCTTCGCGGGCCACGGGGCGCGGATCGACGAGACGAGGATGCTCTTCTTGACGAGCCACGCCTCGTTCACGCGCGCGGCCGCGATCGAGCACGGCATCGGCTGGGACCGCATCGAGAAGGCGCTCGAGGGGGCGCGCGGGCGCGTGCTCATGATGCTCGACGCTTGCCACGCGGGGCACGTGACGACGGAGGTGATCGCGCCGAACGAGGCGCTCGCGCGGGAGCTCGCGGCGGGGGAACGCGCCGGCGTGCTGGTGTTCTCGGCGGCGCGGGGCTCGCAGTTCAGCTTCGAGGTGCCGCCCGCCGGCGCGAGCGGCGGGTCGAGCCGCGGGCTCGAGCTCGCCTGGGATGGGAAGCCCCCACCGAAGCAGGAGGATCTGAAGGGCGGCCACGGGCTCTTCACGGCCGCCCTGCTCGAAGCGCTCGATGGTGAGGCGCCCGATCGGGACCGCAGCGGCGCCATCGAGATGAACGAGCTCGTCGACTACGTGACGGAGCGGGTGCGCGCGGCCTCGAACGGCATGCAGACGCCGTGGGTCGCGCGGCGCGAGATGTTCGGCGACTTCATGATCGCGCCGGCGGCTCGTTAGCCGGCGCGAGCGGCCGTGCGTTCGTGCGGACGCACCTTTTGAGGACCAACATTCTCGTCCTCGCCCGCCTCCTCGCTCATCGGCATCCCGTCCCGATACGTGACGAAGTGCGACAGCGTCGAGGGCACGCGCTCGCCCGGCAGGATCGTCCCCACGAGGTTCAACGGATCACACGCGGAGAGCCGCACGACCTCGCCCCGCAGAGGTGCCTTGCGCATCGCGCGCAACGCGTCGAGCGCCTCGGGCAACGCGAACTGCTCGCCGATGAAGGACGCGACGAGCCGGCCACCGCGCACCTCGCCACGCATCTCCAGGCGTCGGTAGACCCGCACGAGGTCCCGCCAGGCCGGCGCGCGTGACTCGCGGGAGACGAGCTCCCGGACGACGATGCCCCAGCGCCGCAAGAGCTGCCGCGCGAAGGCTTCGATCGTGGCCGCGGGATCGGCGCCGCCCGCGGGAGGCGCGTCCACGAGCGCAGGCGCGCGGAAGAGCGCCCATCGACCCGCCGCGAGGACGGGCGCGCCGCGAGACGTGTGGTTGGAGGTCGAACGAGCGCGGGCGCGCGTGGAAGGCCCGAGCAGGCCGCGGAGCCCGGCGAACCCGTCGCCCGTGATCCGCCCCGCGGAGACGAGCTCCCAGAGCGCCTCCTCGACCTCGGGCCGCGAGAGGCCCGAGGCGCGGACGATGTCCTCGAAGAACGAGGCGCCCGCCGCGCCGAGCGCGCCGAGCACGCGCCGCGCCGCGGCCGAGAGGCCCTCGTCGCCGAGCGTCGCCTGCGCGGGGGCCTCGGACGGCTCGGCGAGCAGCCACGCGAGATCACGGCGGAGCGCGAGCGTGATGGGCGCCGCGCGTGTGGGCGCGCCGCCGGCCGAGGCGCGCGGCGAGAGCCGCCCCCACGTGACCTCCCCGGACAAGCAGAGCAGATCGAGCCACGAAGGATCGTAGGCCTCGACGCGCGCCGGCAGGATCTCGCTCTCCCATGCGCCCGCGGCGATCTCGAAGCCCTGGAGCTGCTCGACGACCCGCGCGAGCCCCCCGGCGGCGTGCGCACGTTGCCCCGGGATCACGCCCTGCCACGCGAGCAGGAAGCGCATGAGCTCGGCAGGGGATGCAGGCTCGATCGCGCGCCGCAGCCCGTCCACGGTGCGGCGGTGGATCCGCGCGAGCAGGCGCCGATCACACCACTCGATCGCGCCGGGCGCGAGCTCCGGCGAAAAGCGCCCGCGCAGGACCACGCCGTCCGCCTCCACGCGCGCGAGGGCGATCTCGATGTCCGCGACCTCGATCGACAGGCGCTCGGCGAGCGTCGCCGCCTGGATCGGCCCGACGAGCGCGAGCCAGCCACGCACGAGCCCGGCGATCGCGGCCTCGTGTTCTCCCTCGGCGGGCGCGTCGGCGGGCGCCTTCGTGGGAACCTCGATCGCAGGCGTGAACGTCGCTCCGGGCCAGATCGACGCCGCCCGATCGCGCCGCTCGGCCGCGACCCACACGGCCCCCGTGATCCCCGGCCCCGCGAGCCTCGCGACGCGGCGCGCTCGCACGAGCGCTTCGAGGAGGTGATCGTAGCCGAGCGCGCTCGCCTCCTCCTCGGGCAACGCCGTGACGTCGAGCAGCAGATCGGCGAGCTCGTCCTCGTCGCGCACCACCGGCCGGGCCTCCGCGATCACGGCCTCGATGGCCTCGGGATCGAGCCCGCCGATGCGATCGACCACGTCCGGCGGCAAGCCGCGGCGCACGGCGACCGCGCGCGCCCTTCGCTCTTCGAGCGGCGCGTCGTCGAGGAACGCGTACGGGTTGGCGTTCAGGATCTCGTGGGAGAGGACGCTCGGCTCGGCCGTCTCGCGTGAGACGATCCGGATCTCGCCGCGCTTGATCCGATCGAGCACCTCGCCGAGCCCCTCGGCGTCCATCACCTCCGTCAGGCAGTCGCGCATCGTCTCGCGCACGAGCGGGTGATCGGGGATCTCGAGGATCGCGTCGCGCCCGTGGTTATCCTGGCAGCCGAGCTGCGCGGGGAAGACGGCGGCGATGAGGTCGTCGCTGCGCATCCGGACGAGCGGCGCCGGCACCTTTCGCCCGCCCGAGAAGCGCAGGATCTGGAGCGAACGTGTCGCGTTCCACCGGAAACGCGTGCCGAACATGGGCGCCTGCAGCGCCGCCTGCTCGAGCACGCCCACGACCCCCTCGGGCCGCAACATCTCGAAGATCACCTCGAGCGGGAAGCTGTGCTGCGCGCCGAGCGAGAGGAGCACGCCGTCATCGGTCGCCGCGGCTTGCAGCTCGAAGTCGAAGCTCCGGCAGAACCGCTTGCGCAGCGCGAGGCCCCAGGCGCGGTTGATGCGCGCGCCGAAGGGCGCGTGCAGCACGAGCTGCATGCCGCCCGCCTCGTCGAAGAACCGCTCCGCTACGACGACGCCCTGCGACGGCATCTCCCCGAGCGCCGATCGCGCCGCCGCCACGTACTCGCAGAGCAAGACCGCCCCCGCGCGATCGAGCGCGCACGCCTCCTCGAGCCACGCCGCCGTCTGGAAGAGCCGCACCGGCTCGCCTGGCTCGCGCCCCTCGAACATCCGCCGCGCGACCTCCTCGCGCAGCGCCCCCACCTCGGCGGAGAGCTCGCGCGAGCGCGCCGGCCCCTCGCCGAACCAGAACGGCACCGTCGGCGGCGCGCCCGGCGCGTCCTCGACCCACACCTTGCCCGCCTCGATGCGACGGATGCGCCACGACGTCGATCCGAGGAGGAAGACGTCACCCGCCGACGAGTCGATCGCGAAATCCTCGTCGACCGATCCTACCTTCGTCCCGTCCGCGAGCACGACGTCGTAGTTGCCGTTGTCCGGGATCGCCCCGCCCGACGTGAGCGCCGCGATCGAAGCCCCCCGCCTCGCCTTGAGCCTCCTGTTCACGCTGTCCCGGAAGAGCAGCGCGCCCGCGCGCCCGCGCCGCGCCGAGACGCCCTCGGCGAGCATCTGCACGACGTCGTCGTACGCCGCGCGCCCGAGCCTCTCGTACGGAGCCGCGCGCCGCGCGAGCGCGAAGAGCTCGTCCTCGCCCCGCTCCCCCGACGCGCACGCCGCCACGATCTGCTGCGCGAGCACGTCGAGCGGCGCGTCTCGCATGCTGATGCGGTCGATCTCGCCGCGCCGCGCCGCTCGCACGATCGCCGCGCACTCGACGAGCTGATCCCGCGTCAGCGGGAAGAGCCTGCCCTTCGGCGTCGCCGCGAGCGCGTGGCCCGAGCGGCCGATCCGCTGCAGCGCCGTCGCGATCGTCCGCGGCGACCCCACGAGGCAGACGAGGTCCACGGCGCCCACGTCGATGCCGAGCTCGAGCGACGCCGTCGCCACCACGACCTTGAGCTCGCCGGCCTTCAGCCTGCGCTCCGCCGCGAGCCTCCGCGAACGCGAGAGGCTGCCGTGGTGGGCGGCCACGGCCTCCTCGCCGAGCCGCTCGCCGAGGTGCAGGGCCAGCCGCTCGACGAGCCTGCGCGTGTTCACGAAGACGAGCGTCGACCGGTGCGCGCGGCACATCTCCGCCACGCGGTCGTAGAGCTCCTCCCACTGCTCGAGCGTACAAACCGCGCCGAGCTCCTCGCGCAAGACCTCCACCGCGAGGTCGAGATCCCGGCGCACGCCCGCGTCGATGATCGTCGGCAGCGGCCTGCCCGCGCCGACCAGCATCCGCGCCGCGACCTCGATCGGCCGCATCGTCGCCGAGAGCCCCACGCGCTGCGGGCGCGCTTCGCCGCTCGACGTCACGAGCTCTTCGAGGCGCTCGATCGTGAGCGCGAGGTGCGCGCCTCGCTTGTCCGAGGTGATCGCGTGGATCTCGTCCACGATCACGGTCCGCACGTGCGCGAGCGCGCGACGGCCCGAGGCGGAGCCGAGCAGGATGAAGAGCGACTCCGGCGTCGTGACCAGCACGTGCGGGGGCTTCTTGAAGAGCTTGCGCCGATCCTTCTCCGGCGTGTCCCCCGTGCGGACGGCCGTGCGGACGGCGGGGCGCGCGAGCCCGAGCTCGTCGGCGAGCGCGGTGAGCTCCGCGATCGGCTCGTCGAGGTTCTTCTGCACGTCGTTCGACAGCGCCTTCAGCGGCGAGACGTAGACGACCTCGACGTGCTCCTCGAGCGGCCCGTGATCACCCGCGCGCACCAGCCGATCGAGGCACGCGAGGAACGCGGCCAGGGTCTTGCCGGAGCCGGTGGGGGCGGCGATGAGGCAATCCTCACCGCGCTGAATCGTGGGCCAGGCGCGCGACTGCACGGGCGTCGGAGCGCCGAAGCGGCGTTTGAACCAGGCGTCGACGAGGGGGTGGAACACGGCCTTGGCGAGAGGCTACCCCGTCGCTCGGGCCTTGGCATGGGCGGGGCGACCGACCGGAGCCGGCCGTTCGCGACGGCCCCACGGGCGAACGCGAGCCGGTGTAAGCTCGGACCGGCGCCTAACGTTCCTCGTCGGCTTCCCGGAGATCTCGCATGCCCCACGTGTTCCGGACCCTCCGAGCGCGCCTCGCCGCGCTCACGTTGATCACCACCTCTCTTTTCCTCGTCGGCTGTGCTGCCGGCAGCTCCGGCGCGCCCGCGCCTGGTTACCCCGAACCGGCAGCGTATTACGGCGGCGGCGCCGCGCAGGCCGAGTCCGTGGCGTCCACCGAAGCCATGCCGATGGATGCGGCGCCCGAGCCGATGAACGCGCCGCCCCCGCCGATGCCCGCGAGCGCCGACTCGAATGACCGCTACGAGAGCGACGACGGCGTCGGCTCCGATGACGAGGGCTTCTTCGGCGGCTCCGGCGGCGATGCCGCGAAGTCGGCGCCTCCGCCTGTCGCCGCGCGGGCCCCCGTGGCTCCCGGCGCGCGCGCCCCGATGGCTGCGCCCGCGGCGGCGCCGAGGCAACCCACGCCGCAGCAGCCCACGGCCGGAAAACCCGCGCCGGGTGGCAAGAAGACCGAGGGCACCTCCGAGCCGCAGCAGCCGCAGGACAAACCCGTCACGCCGCTGCTCATCTACACGGGCCGCGTCGGCATGGAGGTCGCGGAGGCGGCGGTCATCCCCGGGACGATCGACAAGATCATCGACCTCGCCGAGTCCTACGGCGGCTACCTCGCGTCGCGCTCGGACGCGGGCGTCGTGATCCGCGTGCCCTCGCGGCACTTCCGCGACGCGCTCACCGCGCTGGAGAAGCTCGGCGAGGTCAAGCGCCGCAGCGTGAGCGCGGAGGACGTCTCCGAGGAGTTCCACGACCTCGAGGTGCGCCTGCAGAACCTGAAGAGCGTGCAGAAGCGCCTGCAAGAGTTCCTCGCGAAGGCGGCGAACGTGAACGACGCGCTGCAGGTCGAGCGCGAGCTCGAGCGCATCGGCCGCGAGATCGATCAGATCGAAGGCCGCATGCGGTTCCTCCGCGCGCGCGCGACGTTCTCGACGATCACCGTCGACGTCACAGGCCGACCCAAGCAACAGCAGGTCGTGGCGCAAGGCACGAACGCGCCGCCGCCGCCGCGGATGATCGACCTGCCCATCGAGTGGCTCTCGAGGGTCGGCCTCGAGACGCTGATGAGCCTTCGCTGAGGCAAGGAGGCAAAAGGACCATGAACCACAAAGCTTCGCTGCTCCTCTTCTGCCTCGCCGCCTCCCTCGTGGGGATCGGCTGTGGCCACGGCTTCAAGCTCGTGACGCCCGACGGCTTCGTCGAGCTCGAGGACCAGGAGGAGTACGCCTACCGAGCGACCACGGCCCAGGGCGTCGTGATGAGCGTACGCGTCGAGCCGAACCGGCCGAGGGGCAACCTCTCCTTCTGGACCGACGCGATCGACCTCAAGCTGCGCAACATCGGGTACACCGCGGCCGAGGCGCGCGACGTGAAGACGAAGAGCGGCGCCGTGGGCAAGCAGCTCCGCTACACGCGCACGATCTACGACCGCCCCCACATCTTCTGGCTCACGGTCTTCGTCACCGACGCCGACGTGTTCGTCCTGGAGACCGGCGGCGACGCGCGCGAGTTCGACAAGGCGAAGGACGAGATCGGCAAGGCGATCGAGGGCTTCGTCCCCGGCTGATGCGCTAGAGTCCCGCGCATGCCGGGCAGCCCCGTCGAGGTCTACCGCCTCACCCGCAAGAAGCACGATCAGCTCTGGAACACGTACGTGATGCGCCCGCTCGCGGCCGTGTTCGTCGCCGCGATCCACCGCACGCCCCTCACGCCGAACCAGGTCACCCTCCTCTCCCTCTTCATCGCGGTGACGGGCTCCGCGCTCTTCATCGCGCTGCCGAGCTACCGCGGCGGCCTCGTCGCCGTGCTCGTCCTCGAGCTCGCCTACCTCCTCGACTGCGCCGACGGCATGCTCGCGCGGTACAAGAAGCTCGCCTCGCCCACCGGCCACCTCTTCGATTTCTTCGTCGACGAGGCCAAGGCCGTGCTGCTCGTCGCGGTGATCGGCGTCCACCTCCACAGGAAGGGCGGGCTCGGCATCAACGGCGCCGCGTGGCCCGCGGGTGACGTCGGGTTCCTCTATGCGGCCATCGCCGGCGCGGTGATCGTGGCCTCGGGCATCTCACTCACGAACTTCGTCCGCAGGCCCGAGCTCACGGGTCAAGCGACGCCGACCGAGGCGCACTACGAGGCCGTCGGCGAGAAAAAACCGCAGTCGATGGTCGGGCGCGCCGCGTCCCTCGTCATGACCTTCCTGCGCTTCCTCAACCACTACCCGAGCCACGTCTGGATCTTCGCGCTCACGGATCGGCTCGACCTGTTTTTCTGGATGTATCTCGCGCTGAACGCCCTCTACCTCGCCCGCGGCTGGCTCGGGCTCGTGCTCCGCTTCGGGCGCGGATAAAACGCGGACCACCTCCCGACGAGCCTGCCTCCTCGATCTCCCTTCCTTTCCGCCCTGGCCCTCGCGCATTATGTCCTCTTGGGGGAGATGACCGTCACCGACAGCCCGAGCCGGGCCATGCCGTGCCTGCGTTCGGTCGAGGTGCTCGCGAGCACGCTCGATCGGCACGGGTCCATCGCGTGGTTCGTCGACGGAAGGACCTTCGACGCCGTCTGGACGAGCACGCGCGCGGCGGCGCTCTTCGGGCATCGCTCGGGCTTCTTTGCGTTCCTCACGCCTCCGGGGGACGAGGCTCTGCGCGCATCCCTCGGCGCGCTCGTGCAGGGCGCAGCGCCGTGGACGGGGGACGCCTGGGCCACGACCGCCACGGGGCGAGCCGTGTTCATGCGCATCGCGGCGAGCGTGATCGCCGAGGACCGGATCAGCTCGCCGTACGTGCTCGTCACGATGACCGACATCTCCGACCTCGCCGAGGCGCGCGAGGCGCTCTTCCTCGTCAGCGACGTCGGCAGCATCGTGTGGGAGTTCGACCTCGCCGCGCGCCGCTTCACCTTCGTGAGCCGCCAGGCCGAGCGCATCCTCGGCTACCCGGTCGAGGAGTGGCTCGGCGATCCGATGTTCTGGTACCGGTACATGCACCCCGAGGACGTGGGCTGGGCGCCGGCCTACTGCGAGAACGAGACGAAGCGCCTCACCGCGCACGAGTTCGTCTATCGCATGATCGCGGCGGATGGCCGCGTCGTGTGGCTGCGCGACATCGTGACCGTCGTGGTCGAGGGCAACGTGCCGAAGCGGCTGCGGGGCGTGATGGTCGACGTCACCGCGAGCAAGCAGGCCGAGGCCGAGCGTGATCGCCTCCTCGCCGAGGAGCAGGCCAGGCGCGCGGAGCTCGAGCTTGCGCGCGCGCGCATGGAGGACGCGCTGCGACGCAGGGACGAGTTCCTCTCGGCCGCCTCGCACGAGCTACGCACGCCGCTCACGCCGCTCTCGCTGCAGATCCAGAGCCTGCTCCGCGACGTGGAGCGCGGCGAGCTCCAGCTCGGCGCGGCGCAACGCAAGAAGATCGAGCTCGCGGATCGGCAGATCGAGCGCCTGTCCGCCCTCGTCAAGACGCTGCTCGACGTCTCGCGCGCGCTCGGCGAGAACCTCGGGCTCACGCGGGAGCCCTGCGACCTGCGCGAGTTGACGCGCGAGGTGCTCGACGAGCTCGAGAGCGAGCGGCGGCGCGGCGGCGCGGTCATCACGTTGAACGCGGACGCGCCTGCGATCGGGGTCTGGGACCGCGCCGCGGTCCAGCTCGTCATCACCCACCTCGTCCGCAACGCGATCAAGTTCGGGCTGGGCCAGCCCATCACGTTGTCCCTGTCGTCGGGGGACGGCGCGGCGAAGCTCCGCGTCTCGGACGGCGGCATGGGGATCGCGCCCGAGGACCACGAGCGCATCTTCGAACCCTACGAGCGCGCCGACGCGGCCAAGGTCTACGGAGGCCTCGGCCTCGGCCTCCACGCGGCGCGCCGCATCGTCGAGGCGCACGGCGGCCTCATCGAGCTCCGCAGCGCCAAGGGTCAAGGCGCGGAGTTCACCGTGACGTTGCCGATGGCGAAGGGGCCTGCGGCGAAAGCGGCAACGTGACCACGAACTCGGCGCCGCGCCCGGGCTCGCTGAAGGCGCAGATCGAGCCGCCGTGCGCCTCGCAGATCTGGCGCGCGATGTACAGGCCGAGCCCGAGGCCGCCGTGGGCGCCAGACGCCGCGGCGCGCTCGAATCGATCGAAGATCCGCGGCAGATCCTCGGGTGAGATGCCCTTGCCCTCGTCCCGCACCGAGATGCGCGCGCCGCCTTCGTCGACCTCGACGTGCACGTGCACGGGGGCGGGGGCCGCGTAACGGAGCGCGTTGCCGAGCAGGTTCGTCAGGACCTGCTCGATCCGGAGCACGTCGCCGTGGATCGTCCGATCGCAGCGCGCCCGGAGGTGCACCTCGCTGCCCACGCCCCGCGCCTCCTCGGTGATGCGGTCGACGAGATCGGTGCAGAGCGCGCAGAGATCGACCTCCCCGATCTCGAGGACGAGCCTGCCTGCGGCGATACGCGAGACGTCGAGCAGGCCGTCGACGAGGCGCTTCAGCCGCGCGAGCTGCCGCCGCGTGCCCTCGACCCGCGTCAGGCACGCGTCGACGCTCACCCCGCCCCGGAGGCCCCGCGCGAGCATGTCCACCGAGAGGCAGACCGTGGTCAGCGGCGATCGCAGCTCGTGTGAGGCGATGGAGAGGAACTCGTCGCGCGCCCGGAGCGCGTCCTGCGCCTCCTGGTAGAGCCGCGCGTTATCCATCGAGATGCCCACGCGATCGGCGAGCGCGATCGCGAGCGCGAGATCCTCGCTCCGGTAACGAGGCCCGAGGTTGCGCCCGAAGCTGATGCTGCCGAGGACACGCCCGCGCGCGCGCACGGGCACGGCCATCGCCGTGCTGATGCCGATGCGGCGCCAGTGCGCTCGTTGCTCCGCGTCGACGCCGCGGCGATCGAACGTGGCCTCGTCGATCTCGGGGTCGAGGATGGGCTCGTGCGAGCGCGCGGGGATCGCGCCGGGCTGAGCGCCGCGCGGGAGGTAACGCTCGACCAGATCGACGAGCTGCCGCTCCTTGTCCGGCTCCACGTGGGCGCAGCCGAAGCGGCACGCCTGGCCCTCCTGGTTCAGGAGGTACATCACGCACATGTCGCCGAGGAACGGGACCACGAGGCGCGGGACGAGGCGCACGAGCTCGTCGACGTCGAGGGATCCCGCGAGGCGCTCGGCGGCCTCGCCGAGGAACCGTTGCGCCGCCTCCGCGCGCTCGAGCTCGTGGTAGAGGCGCGCGTTGTCGAGGTCCCCCGCCACGCGTTGCGCGAACCGCTCGGCGAAGGCGCGATCGTCGTCGTCGAAGGCGGTCGGGGTCACGTCACGCAAAAAGACGAGCGTCCCGAGCCGCCGATCGCGCCCACGTAACGAGACGACGAGCAGCGCGTGGGGCCCGAGCGCGGCGAGCTCGACCGCGTCCGCCGCGCTCGGGGTGAACGAGGCGAGCGTCGCCGGATCGATCTCGTTCAGCACGAGCGGCGCGCCGGCCTCGAGCGCGGCGCGGGCCGGCTCCGAGAACCTCTCGACGAGGTTCGAGGTCTCGACGAGCCGGCGCCAGCGCGCTTCTCGCGCGGGGTCCGAGTGCGCGACGGCGACGCGGGAGGCGCCGCTCGCCGCGTCGACGAGGAAGATGCAGCCGTCGCCGCCCACGGGCAGGGCCAGCCGCGCCACTTCGAAGAGCGGCTCGCCGCCGTCGGGCGTGAGCGCTGCGCTCGCCTGCGCGAGGATGCGCTGTCGCTCGTCGGCCCGCCTGATCCGCTCCTCGAGGAGCTTGCGCTCGGTGATGTCCTCGGAGATGCCGAGCAAGAAGCGCGGCTCTCCTCTGCCGTCGACGATGGGGATCTTCTTCGTGTGGAGGACACGCAGGCCGCGGCGCGTGTGGATGGGCTCCTCGGAGATGTCGACGAGGCGCTTGCCCGAGAGCACCTCGCGATCCTTCGCCACGAAAAACGCCGCTTGCTCCGTGGGGAACAGGTCGGCGTCGTTCTTGCCGATCAGGGCGTCGCGGCGCAGCCCGAGCAGCTCTTCGCCGGCTCTGTTGAAGAGGACGAAGCGGAGCTCGGCCGCGTCCTTGACGAAGACCATGTGGGGGATGTGCTCGACGATGGAGTCGAGGAACGAATCCGTACCCTCGGCCGGCGCCGCCGCGGTTGCGGTTGCGGAGCGACCGGGTTCTCCGTCTGCCTTCGCCACGTCCCCTCCCGATTTCCATAAGGTGGCCTTGTGGGCGCTGCAACTCGACCCGCGTAGAGGGCCGGAAAATGTGGTGACCGCGGCGACGAGAGGGGCCGCGGAAAACTGGACATCGACGCGCAGGCATGCGCAAACGAGCCACACGTCATGCGACGCCACTGCTACGCGCTGCTCGTCCTCGCGGCGGCTAGCCTCGGCGGCTGCCGTGAGAAACCGGGACCCTTGCCGGGCCTCGTCGCCGACGCTCCGTCCGAAGCCGGCGCGCCCGCGACCACGAACGCCGCCGCGGACGGCGCGCCTTCTGCGGCGGCGGACGCGGACGCGCCGCCTCCCGAGGCGAGCGCCGCAGCGTTCGTCGATCTCTCGGGCATCGCGCACTTGCCGCCCCCGATCCCGGAGAGCGCGCCGCGGCTCGCGAGCATCGCGATGCGCACCGACGTCATGTCGAAGCCGGATCCGAAGGCCACGCGCGTGGGCTTCTTGCGCGCCGGCGCGATCGTCGAGATGGATCCGGAGATCGCGGGGACCTCGGGCTGCAAGGACGGATGGCGCAAGATCAAGCCGTACGGCTACGTCTGCGTGGGCCCCGAGGCGACGGTGGACCTCGACCACCCGATCGTGCGCGCATCGACGCGGCGACCCGACATCACGCAGAGGCTGCCGTACATGTACGGCATCGTGACGCGCGGCGGCCCGGTCTACGCGCGTATCCCGACGCCGGAGGATCTGAAGACGTACGAGCCGAGCCTGAAGAAGCACCTCGCGAAGTGGGTGAAGGACGAGGAGAGCGGGGCGACGTACGGGCTCGACGTGTGGATGAAGTGGAAGTCCGTGGCATCGCCGCCCGCGCTCGAGGCGATGGAGCAGCGGATCACGGACGAGGACATCCCGTGGTTCCTGAAGGACGGCGGCCGCGTGCCGAACCTGTCGGGTCTTTTGAAGTCGAACGATCTCGTGAAGATCGACCAGGTCGATCGTCGCACCGGCGTGGCCTTCGTGGAGACGTTCCTGCACGAGGGGCGTCGCTACAACGTGTCGACGGACCTGCGCGTGATACCGGCCGACCGGTTCCGCCCGATCCGCGGGAGCGACTTCCACGGCTACGAGATCGGCAAGGACATCAACTTCCCGTTCGCGCTGGTGCGCAGGCCCGGGGCGAAGCGCTGGGTGTGGGACGAGGGGAAGAAGAAGCTGGTCGCGAGCGGGGAGGTCCCGTACCGCGCGGCGGTCGAGCTGACGGGCAAGCAGAAGTTCGTGGGCAAGATCCTGCACTACGAGATGAAGGACGGCGGCTGGATCGACGACCGCCACGCGGGCCGCGTGGACCCTGCGAAGAAGATGCCGGCGTGGGGGAAAAACGGCGAGAAGTGGATCGACATCAACATCACGAAGCAGGTGCTCGTCGCCTACGAGGGGACGAAGCCGGTGTTCGCGACGCTGGTGTCGAGCGGCGAGAGCGGCCTCGGTGATCCGGAGACGAGCAAGGCGACGAAGCGCGGGATCTTCCGGATCCACACGAAACACGTGAGCGTGACGATGGACTCGGACGCGGTGGGCGAGGCGTTCGAGCTACGCGACGTGCCGTACGTGCAGTACTTCCAGGACGGCTACGCGCTGCACGGCGCCTACTGGCACGACCGCTTCGGCCAGCCGAAGAGCCACGGCTGCGTGAACCTGTCGCCGGAGGACGCGCGAAGGCTCTTCCACTGGACAGAGCCACAAGTGCCGTACGAATGGCACGGAGCCGCGAGGAACCTGACGGGGACGGTGGTGTTCATCCATCCGTGAGGGGCGCGGAGCGGACGGGCGCTGCGGCCGGTCCTGCCGCAGTGCCATCCGGCTCCGCGTTTGGTAAGCTCGTCTCCGTGATGCGGCCGTGGCGCGTGGATCGAACGGACGAGGAGCGCTCCGAGGGGACGGTTGTCTTGTTCCTCGACGCCGAGATCGTCCAAGCCGCGGCCGAGGTCGATCGAACGCTGATCCAGCTCGCGCTCGGCCGAACGTTGCGGGAGCGGCTCCGCGCAGGAGCGTCGCTCGCGCGTGTGGCGTCGAGGTTCCGTGCAGCACCCCCGGGTCGTTGACTCGGAGGCGTTCCTCGCGGAGCTCTTGGCCGCAGGGGTGGAGTTCATCGTCGTTGGCGGCGCGGCGGCGCTGCTCCATGGAGCTCCGATCACGACGCAGGACCTCGACATCGTCCACCGCAGGAGCCCCGAGAACGTCGCGCGCTTGCTCGACGTGTTGCTGCGCCTGGACGCGGTGTTTCGTTACGACCTCGCCAACCGGCGGCTACGGCCGACCGCGGAGATCCTCGCTGGGCACGGTCAGCTCAACCTCTCGACAACGCTCGGGCCGATCGATCCGCTCTGCGAGCTCGGCGAAGGACAGGGGTACGAAGAGCTCTTGCCTCACACCGTCGTGATGACGGACGGCGAGCTGTCCCTTCGCGTGCTGGATTTGCCGACGCTCATCGACGTGAAGTCGAAAACGGGGCGGGCGAAGGATCGCGCGGTGCTGCCCGTGCTGCTCGCGACGCTGGAAGAGAGTTCGAAGACGCAGCCGTAAGCAAGGCTCGGCGCCGCCTCGACGAGCCCGCGTAGAGCGGATCACGCATGGCTTCGGCTGCCCCACGCCGAAACGAACAACCGAGGCCCTCGCCCCTCGTCGAACGTCGCAGATCAACGTGACGCGTGAGGGTCGAGGCGTTCGAACACCCTCGCGTCATCGTGACGCGGGGGGGTCGCGTGGGCTCGAGACACCGTCGCGTCGACGTGACGCGTGAGGGTCGGCGCGTTCGAACACCCTCGCGTCATCGTGACGCGGGGGGGTCGACGCGTTCGAAGAGCCCCGCGTGACCGTGACGCGCGCACGTCGATCTCGCTCGGACACCCTCGCGTCACCGTGAGGAGCGAGGCTCGACGCGTTCGAACACCCTCGGTCGTCGGTTTCTTGCGCCCTCACCGCCTCAAGCGAGCGCGCTCTCGATCTCGATCTTCCCCGTCAGCATCTTGTGCACCGGGCACTTGTTCGCGATGTCGAGCAGCCGCGCCTGTTGCTCCTCCGTCAGGTCTCCCTGAAGCCGGATCGACCTCTTCGCTACGAACGCGCCCTCGCGCTTCTCGCCCGCGACGTCCACCTCCACCGAGACGAGCGGCCAGCCCTTCCGATCCGCGTACATCTTGATCGTCATCGACGTGCACGCGCCGAGGCCCGCGAGCACGAACTCGAACGGGTCGGGGCCACGATCGTCGCCGCCCGCGCTCGGCGGCTCGTCGCCTCGCAGCTCGTGCGGTCCGACGTGGATCGACTGACCGAACTTCCCCTCGCCCGTCTTCACCGTGACGTTTCGCATGTCCCCTCGTATCGCAGAATCGTTACCTCTCGTCGACCTCGCCTCGATCGTCCGCCTCGCCGAGCAGGGCGTCGCGCGTGGCCTCCGCCGCGGCGCGCAGCACGCGGAAGATCGCGAGATCCGACCAGCTCGGGCGAGGCTCTTCGAGCGGCGTGTCGACCACGATCGTCTCGCCGTCGTCGCTCCGCACGATGCCCCCCGCCTCGTCGAGCAGCCGCCGCATCGGCGCGTTCGAGACGAGCACCGTGGAGCGGAAGACGCGGATGCCACGCTCGCGCGCCGCGCGCGAGATGACGTCGAGCAAGATACGGCCGAGCCCCTTGCCCTGGTACGCGTCGATCACCGTCACCGCCGCCTCGGCCACGTCAGGCTCCTCGGGCAAACGCAGGAACCGCGCGACGCCGACGCCCTCTTCTTCCTTCAGATCGAGCGAGTCCGCCGTCGCGATGATCGCCACGTGGTCGCTGCCGTCGACCTCCGTCAGGTACCGCGCCATCGCGGGGCTCAGGAAGGGCATGTCGGCGAGGAAGCGGCGGTACCGCGACTCGCGCGAGAGCTTCCCGAACGCGCGCACGAGCGCGTCACGATCCTCGGGACGGATGCATCGCAACCTGACGACGCGGCCGTCCTCGAGCTCCCGCGCCTCGTGATACCCCCGGTCGTATTGCACGCCTCAGCATACCGCGGCGCCGTCCGTGCAGAACGGCGCTTCGATCTCCTCGCCGCGCGCTGTTGCCGAACGCCGAACGCGGCGTACCCTGGCCCTTCATGCATGGCTTCGAATCCCCTTTGAACTCGCGCGATTCGGCGCGACGTCTCGGACACGTCGTCGCCTCGCTCCTGCTCGTCGCATGCGGGTGCAGCTCGCCGCAGACCCCGGCCGAGGGCGACACGCGCTCGACCGCCGTCGTCGAGGCCGGCCGCATGCCGTCGGAGGAGGACGGCGCGAACTCCACGTGCGGGCGCGAGACCAACGTGCACGGCGCCGGTTACGACGCCGCCGCGCGCGCGTGCCTCTGGGACGCGTGGCGGAACGGGAGCCCCGCGGGGCTCGTGATCACGATGCACACCGTCGAGGGCGATCCGATCACGTACACGCTGCGCGTGCGGCCGAGCCGCGTCATCGAGGTGGTCGAAGACAACCGCGACAGGTTCGGAGCGCGCGGCGTACACCGCTCGACCTGCAAGGATCTGGAGAGGCGCGCATCCGGTGATCGCTTCGGGTTCGTGCTGCGTGGATGCGAAGGACACGCCGCCGAGATCGTGATTCCCTGAGTCGGCGTGGGTCGCGCCACGTACACACGAGCCCTCGCGAAATGATAGGGTGCGCGCCATGCAGCTGGCGGTGATTGGTACGGGTTACGTCGGCCTCGTGGCCGGCGCCGGGTTCGCGGATTTCGGCAACGACGTCGCATGCGTCGACGTGGACGAGGGCAAGATCGCGCGCCTCCTCCGCGGCGAGGTGCCGATCTACGAGCCGGGCCTCGACACGCTCATCGCCAAGAACACGAAGGCCGGGCGCCTGTCGTTCTCGACGGACGTGGCAGGCGCCATCCGCAACGCCGAGGTCGTGTTCATCGCCGTCGGCACGCCCTCCGCCGCCGACGGCTCCGCCGATCTCTCCGCCGTCTACGCCGTGGCCGAGACCATCGGCAAGAACATGAACGGCTTCAAGGTCGTGGCCACGAAGAGCACGGTGCCCGTCGGCACGGCCGATCAGGTCGAGGCCATCATCTCACGCCACACGACCCAGCCCTTCGGCGTCGCCTCGAACCCCGAGTTCCTCAAGGAAGGCGACGCGATCAACGACTTCATGAAGCCCGACCGCGTCGTGATCGGCTCGAACAACACACGCGCGCTCGAGGTGCTCCGGAGCCTCTACGATCCGTTCGTGCGCACGAGCGACCGCATCCACGCGATGGGCGCGCGCTCGGCGGAGCTCACGAAGTACGCCTCGAACGCGCTGCTCGCGACGCGTATCTCGTTCATGAACGACCTCGCGCTGCTCGCGGAGAAGCTCGGCGCAGACATCGACCGCGTACGCAAGGCCGTGGGCGCCGATCCGCGCATCGGCCCGAAGTTCCTCTTCCCCGGCCCGGGCTTTGGCGGCTCGTGTTTCCCGAAGGACATCTCCGCGCTGATCCACACGGCGCGCGTGATGGGCCACGACCTCGAGCTCGTGCGCGCCGTCGAGGAGGTGAACAAGCGGCAGAAGCACGTGCTCGGCAGCAAGGTCCTGCACCACTTCGACGGCGCACTCGCGGGGCGCGTGATCGGCGTCTGGGGCCTCGCCTTCAAGCCGCAGACCGACGACATCCGCGAGTCACCCGCGCTCACGTTGATCGAGGACCTGCTCGCCGCAGGCGCGACGGTGCGCGCGCACGATCCGCAGGCGATGGACAACGTCCGCCCGCTCTTCGGTGATCGCGTGACGTTCGTGGACACGATGTACGCCGCAGCCGAAGGCGCCGACGGTCTCGCGCTCGTGACGGAGTGGCACGAGTACCGGCGGCCCGATTTCCACCGCATCAAGCGGCTCATGCGCACGCCGTCGCTCTTCGACGGCCGCAACATCTGGGACCCGGAGGAGCTGCGCTCGATCGGGTTCTGGTACACGGGGATCGGTCGAGGCTAGGCGGGGCGACGCTCTCACCCCCAAGCCCCCTCTCCCTCGCGGGAGAAGGGGGCTTTTGTCATTTGCCGCCGCCGAAGCTCGGGCCGCCGATGAAGACGCCGCCGCCGCCACCACCGCTGCCGCAGTCGCTGAAGACGATCAGGAGGATGAAGAGGATGACCACGATCACGATGAGCGTGCCGCATCCCTGGGTGCATCCGCCGTTCTCACCACCCGCCATGAGCGAGGCCGCCGGAGGCTTGATGCCGAAGGCCGCGCCGATGTCGCCCGCCGAGAGGCGCTCGCAGAACGAGTAGGTCACCTCTTTCGGCGTCTGCTCGACGCTGACCTTGCCACCAGGCCCCTCGTACTCCGTCGCCTGGACAGCCTCGCCGATCTCGACCTTCCAGTAGAACTCGCCGACGACGTACTCGGTCTCGGCGCGGACGCTCTGCTTCCAGTTGTAGTGCTGCTGGCGGAACATCGCGGCGCCGCCGGAGACCGCGACCTCGCCAGGCGGGATGGGCGTGACGAGCCACCACGCGCCGTCCTCCTCCATCAGCCACAAGTAACCAACGCGCGGACCCGCATAGAGCAAGTACTCACGCCACCGGTACCGCTCGCCCTCCACGGTGCAGCCGCGGATCGTGAAGCCGATGCAGATGACACGATTGCCACGCAGGTTGCCCTCGGCGCCGAGCGGGATGAACGGCTCGATCGGAGGCTTCGGCGCAGGGCCGAGCGCTCGCAGCGCGCCCTGGTCCAGGTCGCTCGCCATGCCGCAGTAACGGCAGACGATACGCTCGGTTTGTCCCGGGGTGACAAGCGGCAGGTTGCCGCCGCAGTTCGGGCACGCGACGCTCGTGACGTCGGCCTTCGCGGCTTCGACGGGCGCGCCCGAGTCGAGCACCATCACCGCGGGATCGATCTGCCGGCCGAGGTAGAGCTTCGGCGGGATGTTGCGGCCGTCGCCGTAGTCGATCGTGCCGAACGCGCCGTTCGGCGCGGCGATGTCCGCGTAACCCGTGGGCACGCCGGGCGCGGCCACCGCGGGCATCTCGCCTTCGCCGGAGATCACGCGGCGCTGCCCGACCTCCGCCACGGTCCACACGCCGTAGGTGCCGAGGTTGATCTGCTGCCCCGCGCGGAGCGCGTGGATCGGCGGCAGCTCGGGCGGCAGCGGGACCTCGCTCGTCGAGTACCAGCGCCCCTGCGCGCTCGCGACCCAGCACCACTTCCCGCTCATCGGGAACGTGATGAAGAACTCCTGCCACGGCGCGCCGGGCGCGCTCGCGCGATCGAGCTGCACGCGGCCGTCGACGGCGAACGGCTCGCCGCCGCTCCATCGGCCCGTGCCGCCGAGCTGCAGCGGCGACGGGATGTCGACGAGATCGGCCATCCTGCCGACGGCGACGAGGTTCCGGTCGGTGCGTGCGACGACGAAGTTGCAGTGCTTGCAGACCTGCGCCGCGGCGCCGGCGAAGCGGAACGTTATGGGCGCCCCGCACGACGGACACGCCGCCTGGCGGTCGAACGGGCTAGTCACGCCCCGGATGGTAGCCCATTTTCGTCGCGGGCGTGCGCCCTCATGTCACCGGCAAAGCCGACCCGGTGCTAGGAAGGCGCGGCATGTCGCCGCCGCAGTCGCCGCAGCGCCGCTGGGTCCACCCCGCGCTCCTCGCCATGGTGGCCATCATCGCGACCTCCGGGCTCGTGTACGAGCTCGTGACGGGCACGCTGGCGAGTTACGTGCTCGGGGACTCGGTCACCCAGTTCAGCCTGGTGATCGGCCTGTACCTCTTCGCGATGGGTATCGGCTCGTACCTGTCGAAGTTCCTCGAGGACCGCCTCCTCCAGCGCTTCGTCGAGATCGAGCTCTGCCTCGCCCTCGCGGGTGGCCTCTCGGCGCCGCTGCTCTTCAAGGTCTACACGGCGGCGGCGGCGTTCCGCTTCGCGCTCTACGGCGTCGTCTTGCTCATCGGCACCCTCGTGGGCCTGGAGATCCCGCTGCTCATCCGGCTCCTTCAGTTCCAGGTCGACCTGAAGGAGCTCGTCGCGCGTGTCCTCACGCTCGACTACATCGGCGCGCTCATCGCGAGCTTGCTCTTCCCGTCGCTGCTCTTGCCGAAGCTCGGCGTGCACCAGACGAGCCTCTTCTTCGGCCTGCTCAACGCGGTCGTGGCGCTGCTCGCGACGTGGCTCTTCCCGCTCGATCGCGCCGTGACGATCCGCCTGCGCGCGCAGTGTTTGCTCGTGGGCGCCGTGCTCGCCGCGGCCTTCGGCTTCGTCAGTCGCTTCGTCGATCGCGCCGAGACCGTCTACTTCGGCGCGCCGATCATCTACACGGCGCAGTCGCCCTACCAGCGCGTGGTGATCACGCGCTCGCCGCGCACGACGCGCCTCTTCCTCAACGGCAACCTCCAGTTCTCCTCGGACGACGAGCAGCGCTACCACGAGGTCCTCGTCCACCCCGCCGTCGCCGCGCTCGGGCGTGATCCGCGCAGCGTGCTCGTGCTCGGCGGCGGCGACGGGCTCGCGGCGCGGGAGCTCATCCGCTACCCGTCGATCGAGCGCGTCGTGCTCGTCGACCTCGACGCCGCCGTCACGGACGCGTTCCGCACCCTGCCCGTCGCGCTCGAGCTGAACGGCAACGCGCTGAACGATCCACGCGTCACCGTCCGCAACGAGGACGCCTACAAGTTCCTGGAAGAGTCGCGCGACTCCTTCGACCTCGCGATCGTCGACTTCCCCGATCCCTCGAACTACGCGGTCGGCAAGCTCTACACCGACGCGTTCTATCACCTGCTGCGCGAGCGCCTCTCCTTCCGCGGCGTCGCCGTCGTGCAAGCGACGTCGCCGCAGTACGCGCGCGAGTCGTACTGGACCATCGTGCAGACGCTCGAGGCCGCAGGCTGGAAGACGGCGCCGCTCCACGTGTACGTGCCGAGCTTCGGCGACTGGGGATTCGTCCTCGCGGGCGGCGAGCACCTCTCCGCGCCGGGCGCGCTGCGGATCGAACAGACGAAGCTGCGCTGGCTCGAGTCCTCGGGGCTGCCCGAGCTCTTCCGCTTCCCGCGCGACATCGGTCGCGTCGAGGCGCCCGTGAACCGGCTGAACGATCAGAAGCTCGTGTCGATCTACGCGCGCGAGTGGGGCGTCTTCACCCGCTGATGGACCGACGAGCCTTCCTCACGGCGGTCGCGGCGGGCTGGATGGTCGACACGATCCTGCCGAGCAAGGCGCCGATCGCGGGTCGGATCATCGGCGCCTCGCACGGCGTCGGGCACCTCGTGCGGGACGGCGGCGCGCCCGAGCCGAGCGGGCCGGCCGAGCGCGCGGACGTCGTCGTCATCGGCGCAGGCGTCGCGGGCCTCTCCGCGGCGTGGAGGCTCGCGCCCGCGGGGCTCGACGTGCGCGTGCTCGAGCTCGAGTCGTTCGTCGGCGGCACGAGCACGTGGGGCGACGACGGCGCCGCGCCGCACCCGTGGGGCGCGCACTACCTCGCCGCGCCGAACCCCGAGGCGCGCGCGGCGCTGCGCTTGCTCGAAGAGATGGGCGTGGTGCAGGGCTGGGACGCGGCGGGCCGCCCGCGCTTCGATCCACGCGTGCTCTGCCACGCGCCGCAGGAGCGCCTCTTCTACCGCGGCGCGTGGCACCCCGGGCTCACGCCGCAGGACGAGCTCGACGGGCGCGACCGCGAGGAGATGGAGCGCTTCGCCCGCTTCGAGGACGAGCTCACCGAGCGCGTCGGCGAGGACGGCAGGCACCTCTTCCAGATCCCGCTCGCGTTCTCGTCGCGGGATCCGGACACGCTCGCGCTCGATCGGATCAGCATGCGCGCGTGGCTCGATCGCGAGGGCTACACGTCGCCGTTCCTGCGCTGGTACGTGCGTTACGCGTGCCTCGACGACTTCGGCGCCGAGCCCGAGGAGGTCAGCGCCTGGGCCGCGCTGCACTACTTCGCGGGCCGCAAGCTGAAGACACCCGAGCTCGACGGCAGCCACTTCCTCGTGTGGCCCGAGGGCAACGGCAGGCTCGTCAAGGCGCTCTCCGCGAGGGCGAACGCGGCCGTCTCGCTCGGCGCGCTCGTGACGGGACTTCGCACGATCGAAGGCGGTCGCGTCGAGGTGCGCTGGCTCGACGTGCGTGATCGCGCCGCGCGCCGCATCCATGCGCGCGCCGTCGTCGTCGCCGCGCCTGCGTTCGTGACGGCGCGCCTCTTCCCTTCTTCTGCCGCGCGCTTGCCCGTGCGCGCGAGCTCGCCGTGGATCGTCGCGAACATGCACGTCGAGCGCCCGATCGATCCCGACATGGCGTGGGACTCCGTCCTCTACGATGCAGCGGGCCTCGGCTACGTCGACGCGCGCCATCAGCTCACCGAGCTCTCCTCGCGCACCGTGCTCACGTACTACCGCGCGTACGGCGGGCCCGATGTCGTGGGAGCACGAAAGAACCTCGTCACGCTGCCGTGGGAAGAGATCGCGAACGACGTGCTCTGCGACCTCGCGCCCGCGCATCCCGAGCTGCGCGAGCAGATCTCGCGTCTGGACGTGTGCGTGTGGGGCCACGCGATGCCGCGTCCGCGCCCTGGTTTCCTCGGCGAAAAGCCCTTCGAACCGCTCGTCTTGCTCGACGAGCGAGTGGCGTGGGCGCACGCGGATCAGCCCGGCATGGCGCTCTTCGAGGAGTCGCAGGCGTCCGGCGTGCGAGCGGCCGAGGCGATCGCGCCAGCGCTCGGGATCGAGCTCGGCTCGACCTGGTTGTAAAATCCAGGAAAATCGTAGCCATGAGCACAGAACCGACAGGTGAACACCACATTTTCGGGGTTCTGGTGGGCTTGCTGTCCTTCCGGGGGTGGGGTTCGGGGGGTCCTGGGCGGGAAAGGTGACGGGATCTGCTCACCGACCTTGCACGGCGCCCCCCCACCGCGTCTATTGTTCGGCCATGCGAACCCGGTTCGCCGGGATGACCGATGTCGGCCTGATGCGGGAGCACAACGAGGACAACCTCCTCGTGATGCCCGAGTACCATGTCGTCGCCGTTGCCGACGGAATGGGCGGGCATCGCTCCGGCGATGTGGCGAGCCGGCTGGCCGTCTCCACCCTCTCGGATTTCTTCTCGGTCACCGTCGGTCGCGACGGTACATGGCCATTTCCTGCCGATCCGAACTTGACGGAGGAGGAGAACTACGTCGTCACGGGCCTACGGCTGGCCAACCGTCGCATCTTCGATCGTTCGCTCAAGACCATGGCGGACTTCGGGATGGGCACGACGATCGTGACGGCGATGTTCGACAAGAACGCGACGCGCGTGACCGTGGGTCACGTGGGCGACAGCCGTTGTTACCGCATCCGGGGTGACAAGATCACGCAGCTCACGCGTGATCACTCGCTCGTCAGCGACGCCTTGCACATGGCGCCGTGGATGACGGAGGAGGAGATCAAGCGGCTGCCGCCGAACGTGATCACGCGCGCGCTCGGCATCCGCGAGGACGTGCTCGTGGATCTCTTGACCGAGGAGACGGCCGCAGGGGACATCTACCTGCTCTGCTCCGACGGCCTCTCGGGCCTCGTGAAGGACCCGGAGATCTGCGACATCGTCGTGAAGGCCCCGTCGCTCGACGAGGCGTGCCGCGTGCTCATCGAGCGCGCGAACTTCCACGGCGGGCTCGACAACATCACCGTCGTGCTCGCGCGCGTGGAAGCCGATCAGCAGGGCTGACCGACCCTCACCCCAAACCCCTCTCCCGCCCGCGGGAGAGGGGTTTTTGTTGCTTGCAGCGGGGCAAGCGACGCCTACAGCAAGAACTGATCGCCGATCTTCATGACCTCGAGGCTCACGCCTTCGAGCGCCGCGCACTCGCGCTCCACCTCGGCCTGGAACACCGGCTTGATGTGGTAGAGCAGCGTCGGCAGATCCTGCGGCCTGCGGAGCTTCTTCAGGTCGGCGCGTAACGTCTGCGGCGTGTGGTGACCGCTCACCGTGGCGAGGCGCTGCTCGCGGTTCGGGAAGCTCACCTCCATGAGCAGCGCGCGCAGGTTCGGCTGCTCGTCGAGCACCTGCCACAACCTGTCCGTCGGGCCCGTGTCGCCGCTGTAGGCGATGGCGCCGCCCGGCGCCTCGATCACGAACGCTGCGCTCTCGATCGTGTGGCTCACCATGATCGCGCGCACGTTGCAGCCCGCGAGGGGCACCGGCATCTCCGGCGTGAGCTCGAGGTAGCGGATCGTCGGGTTGTCCGGCGTCGGGATCGTCGCGAAATCGGGCCAGAGCTCGTTGTTGAAGAAGTGCTGCCGCAGGATGCGGATCGTCTCGCGCGTGCCCGCGACGATGAGCGGAGGCGCGCCCATCTGGCAGCGGTTGTCGGCGAGCGTCGCGAGATCGCGGATGTGATCGAGGTGCGCGTGGCTGACGAGGCAACCCTCGAGCTTGAGCTGGCCCTCGACCTCGAGCCCGCTCGTCAAGGAGCCCGCGTCGATCGCCAGGCGCTCGTCGAGGATGAAGGCGCTCGTGCGGTGCTTCGGGGTCTCGCCGCCGTGGCAGCCGATGACGCGGAGATCCACTCGGCTCAGCCTTCCCCGCCGAACTTCTGCGGCATCTCGAGGAACTCGACGAAGTCCTGGAGCCTGCCGACGTCGGCGACCACGATGCCCCCCGGCACCTCGCTCGCGAGGCGCAACCTGCGCAGCCGGAGCATCACGTCCGACGCCGCGACCGCGTCCACGCCGACGTCACGCGCGAGGTCCTCCGCGCGTGTACGGATCAGGATCCCGTCGGCCGTCTTCTCGCCGAACGCCTCCGCGCTCCGCGCCAGCGCGAGCATGATCCGCGCCTTCGGATCGCGGTGCATGAGCACCTCGATGAGCGCGTCCGCGGAGTCGAGCCGCTTCGCGAGCTTCTTGATGAGGCGCATCGCGATCTCGGAGTTGCCCGCGACCATCTTCTCGAGCGTCTTCGCCTCGATCAGCAGGCAGCGCGTCGTCTCCGTGACCGTGGCCGTCGCGCTGCGCGGCTTGCCGTTCAGGATCGCGAGCTCGCCGAGGAACTCGCCCGGGCCGAGCACCGCGATCACGCGCTCTTCGCCGGCGATCAACTTGGTGATGCGGACGGAGCCGGACTGGATCACGTACATCACGTCGCCGGGATCGCCCTCGCGGCACAGTATGTCCCCGGCTGAGAACTCGCGGCCAAACCGGGCGAAGAGCGGGTCCGACATCGTGGGGGGAGTTTACCGCCATACGGCAGGCCGGGTCAAAAACCGGAGGCCCTCCTGCCGAGCCCGCCGAAAAACGAAAGCCCCGGACGTCGAGGACGTCCGAGGCTTCCGTGCTCGGATACGGGGCTCTGGGGCGATCAACCCATGTCGAAGTCGCCCATGCCGCCCATGCCGCCCATGCCGCCCATGCCGCCCATGCCGCCCATGCCGCCCATGCCGCCCATGCCGCCCATGCCGCCGCCGCCGGCTGCGGCCGCGGTTTCCTTCTTGGGCTTGTCGGCGACGAGCGCCTCGGTGGTGAGCATCAGGGCCGCCACGCTGGAGGCGTTGGCGAGCGCGTGGTGCACGACCTTGGCCGGGTCGATGACACCGGCGGCGAAGAGGTCCTCGTAGGTGTCGGTCGCGGCGTTGTAGCCGAACGTGCCCTGCGCGGAGCGGACCTTCTCGACGACGACGCTGCCGTCGATGCCGGCGTTCGTGGAGATCTGACGGATCGGCGCCTCGGCGGACTTGCGCACGATGCGCACGCCGACGTCGCGCTCGTCGCCGAACTTGAGGTTGTCGAGCACCTTCGAGGCGCGGAGCAGCGCGACGCCGCCGCCGACGACGATGCCCTCCTCGACGGCCGCGCGCGTGGCGTGCAGCGCGTCCTCGACGCGGGCCTTCTTCTCCTTCATCTCGACCTCGGTCGCCGCGCCGACGCGCACGACGGCGACGCCGCCCGCGAGCTTCGCGAGGCGCTCCTGGAGCTTCTCGCGATCGTAGTCGCTCGACGTGTCGGCGATCTGCTTGCGGATCGACTCGATGCGGGCCTTGATCGCGGCCTTGTCGCCGGCGCCGTCGACGATGACGGTGTTGTCCTTGTCGATCTCGACGCGGCGGGCCGTGCCGAGGTCACGCAGCGTGGCGGTGTCGAGCTTCTGGCCGAGGTCTTCCATGAAGGCCGTCGCGCCCGTCAGGGTCGCGATGTCCTTCAGCATCTCCTTGCGGCGATCGCCGAAGCCGGGCGCCTTGATGGCGGCGACCTTGAGCGTGCCGCGCAGCTTGTTCACGACGAGCGTCGCGAGCGCCTCGCCCTCGATGTCCTCGGCGATGATGAGGACCTCGCGGCCGTGCTTGACGACCTGCTCGAGGACGGGGAGGAGATCCGCCATCGACGAGATCTTCTTCTCGTTCACGAGGATGAGCGGGTTGTTGAGGACCGTCTTCATCTTCTCGGGATCGGTGACGAAGTACGGCGAGAGGTAGCCGCGGTCGAACTGCATGCCCTCGACCGCGTCGAGCTCGGTCGACATGCGCTTGTTCTCTTCGACCGTGATCACGCCCTCCTTGCCGACCTTCTCCATCGCCTCGGCGAGGATGTTGCCGATCTCCTTGTCGCCGTTGGCGCTGATGGTGGCGACCTGCGCGATCTGCTCCTTGTCCTTGGTCGGGACGGCTTGCTTCTTCAGCTCCTCGAGGATCGCGGCGACGGCGGCGTCGATGCCGCGCTTGAGGTCCATCGGGTTGTGGCCGGCTTCGACGAGGCGGAGGCCCTCGTTGTAGATGGCCTGGGCGAGGACGGTCGCGGTGGTCGTGCCGTCGCCGGCCTTGTCGCTCGTCTTCGAGGCGACCTCGCGGACCATCTGGGCGCCCATGTTCTCGAGCTTCGAGTGCAGCTCGATCTCCTTCGCCACGGTGACGCCGTCCTTCGTGACGACGGGCGAGCCCCAGCTCTTCTCGATGACGACGTTCCGGCCCTTCGGCCCGAGCGTCACCTTCACGGCCTCGGCGAGCGTGTTGACGCCCCGGAGGATCGCGGCGCGCGCGCTACGGCTGTAAATGATCTGCTTCGCGGACATGGATCTTCTTCCCTTTGGGGTTGGTGAGGAGGAGGGCGGGGGCGCGAGGGCTAGCTCGCGGAGCCTTCGCCGCCGGTGACGGCGAGCAGGTCGTCCTCGCGGAGGAGCACGAAGTCCTCGCCGTCGATCTTCACCTCGTTGCCGGCGTACTTGCCGAAGAGGACGACGTCGCCGACCTTGATGTCGAGCGGCCGGAGCTTGCCGTCGCGGAGCAGCTTGCCGTTGCCCACGGCCACCACGCGCCCCTCGATGGGCTTCTCCTTGGCCGAATCCGGGATGATGATCCCACCCTTCGTCTTGGTCTCGCTCTCGAGACGCTTGACCACGATGCGGTCGTGCAGCGGCCTGATCTTCATGATGGCTTCCTCGTCAGTCTGTGTGCTGGGCACCGGCGGGCCGACCCCCCTCGCCCGTGGCTGTTGGCCACGAAGGACGTCGAGCACCAACGCCGCTGGCACTCGGCCATGCCGGTGGCTAAAACCGGCCGGGAAAATAGATCCCCCCTTTCCACCGTCAAGCCCGCCCTGGCCCGACTGGTCGTTTTTCCGAAGGCGCGCGCACGTCCAGGGAGGGCGCCGGAGATCCGTTTTTGACGGTCGCGGCGGACGCCGATGCACCACCCGGGTCCAAATTGAACGGAATTCCCGAACGATCTCGCGACGTTCCGAACATACGCGAAGAAGTGCTTGACAGGGCCGACGGGTCGGCTAATTTGCGCGGCCCGTGGACGACGGAGCGACTGCTCCGGTGCTCCGCCGGTCCCTTGGCCCCCCAGGCCTTTGGGAAAGCCGGTCCTTGGGGGATCGTCTAATGGCAGGACGACGGTTTCTGGCACCGTCTATCAAGGTTCGAATCCTTGTCCCCCAGCCCGAAGTCGGCTAAGAAGTGTCGCCGACGGATTTGAAAACTGGTCCCATCGTCTAGCGGTTAGGACACCGGCCTCTCACGTCGGTAACGCGGGTTCAATTCCCGCTGGGATCGCCAGCTCAATCCAAAAAACGAAAACGGCACCTTCGGGTGCCGTTTTTCGTTTTGTACGCTCGGACCATGAAGGCGCTCCAGTGCAAAGGCGACGGCGTCGCGCTCGCCGAGGTCCCCGATCCCGAGCCCACGCCGGGCGAGGTCGTCGTTGATGTCCGGTCGGCCGGCATCTGCAATACCGACCTGGAGCTCGCCCGCGGATACATGGGCTTCCGCGGCGTGCTCGGGCACGAGGTCCTCGGCGTGCACGCAGGCAAGCGGGTCGTGATGGAGATCAACTGCGCCTGCGGGCGCTGCGCGACCTGCCGCGCGGGCGGGCGCAACCATTGCCCCACGCGCACCGTGCTCGGCATCCTCGGCCGCGACGGCGGGATCGCCGAGGCCGTGCGGATCCCCGAGGAGAACCTGCATTTCTTGCCAGATTCGATCCCCGACGAGAGCGCCGCCTTCATCGAGCCGCTCGCCGCCGCGCTGCACGCCTTCGACGAGGCCGCGCCGAGGCCGGGCGACCGCGTCTGCCTGCTCGGCGACGGCAAGCTCGGCCTGCTCACGGGGCTCGCCCTCGCCGCGCGGCGCGGGGATCTCGGCCGCGCCGTCGCCGTGGGCCGACACCGGGACAAACTCGCGATCCTGGAGGCCGCGGGGCTCGACGTCGCGCTCGAATCCGGTTTTTCCGAGGCGGCTTTTGATATCGTCGTGGAGGCGACGGGGCACCCCTCGGGGCTCGCCCGCGCGCTCGCCCTCGTGAAGCCCCGCGGGACGATCGTCCTGAAGAGCACGTATGCAGGGGTCGCGAACGTGGACCTCGCGCCGGCCGTGATCCACGAGATCAAGATCGTCGGCTCGCGTTGCGGCGATTTCCAGCGCGCCATCGACGTGCTCGCGCGAGGCCAGGTCGACCCGCGACCCCTCATCTGCGCGCGGTATCCGCTCGCCGACGCCGAGCGCGCGTTCTCGCGCGCGGCCGAGCCGGGCGCCTTGAAGGTCCTCGTCGTCCCCTGAATCAGGCCGACACGAGCACGACCTTCGTCACCTCCGGCGGCGCGCCGATCCGCGCCGGCGGGCCCGCCGTGCCGAAGCCGCGGTTCACCCAGAGCCGCGAACCCTCACGCTCGTAGAGCCCCGCGACGTATCCATGAGGCAGGACGACCTTGCCCGGCTGCAATACACCGAGGTTGACCTGCCCGCCGTGCGTGTGCCCGGAGAGCTGCAAGGCCACCTGGCCCGCGGCCTCCGGGAAAAACACGGGGTTGTGACAAAGAAGGACACGCGGAAGGTCCTTCGGCACCTTCGTGATCGCGGCGCCGAGATCCGGCCCCATCCCGCGGCCCCGGCGCCGCGCCCACACGTCCTCCACGCCGAGCAGCGCGAGCCCGTCCTTTTCGTCGCCGATCACGAGGCCGTCATTCCGCAAGACCCGCGCGCCGGCCGCCGTGAGCGCCGAGACGACGTCGTCGATCCCCGCATACCAGTCGTGATTGCCCGGGATCGCCACGACGCCGTCCTTCGCGAGCGGCGCGAGCCTCCGGACGAGGCGCCCGAGCATCTCGGCGTACCTCGCGTCGTTGTCGACGAGATCCCCCGTGAGCACGACCCGATCGGGCCGCGCCTTGCGCACGAGCTCCTCGGCCGCGCGCATCTCGGCCTCGCCGACGAACGTGCCGAAATGAATGTCTGAGAGCTGGACGAGGGTATACCCGTCGAGGCGCCTCGAGAGGCCCGGGATGCGGACGGGCACCTCCTCGATCACGTAATCGTGTCGCCCGAAGAGCAGGCCATAAAAAGAGCTGCCCGAGCCCACGAACAGCGCCGATCCCGTGACGGCCTGGCCAAGAAAAACCCTGCGCGTGGGGAGCTGCGCGGGGGGCGGCGTGGGCTCCGGGGGCGCCGACGTCCTGGCCTCGGGCGCGGGCGCCGCGGGCGCGTTCGCGACGCCGAGCGCGGGCGCGGGCGTGGGCGCGGGCTTCACGCGTGACGCGAGCCACTGGAAAGGCAAGGCCCCGAGCTTCACGAGGTCCACGAGCAGGAGCAACCCCGTGCTGATCAGCAGGGCGAGCAGCAGCGTGAAGGCGACCTCGCCGAGCGGGCGCAGGCCGAGGGCGCGCGCGGCGATCATCGACGCGATGGCGCCGAAGACCACGGCGAGGCCGATACGTTCGGCCTTGACGCCGAGCCCGAACGTTCGCTTGACCCGGCGGCCGACGTACAGGCCCGCCCCGATCAGGACGAGCGTGACGATCACGAAAAAGAAGCCGATCCTCATACGCTCCCGTGCCCTCGACCGCGGAGCGTAGCGCACGCAAAGCGCCCACGCCCGAGCGGGCGCTCAGCGCGCCGAGCGAACGCAACGAAAGCCGCCGCCCGCGAAGCGATAATGCGGCTCGAATCGGGTGCGGGAGTAGGTCTTCAGCGATTGCGCGCCGAAGAGCCAGGAGCCGCCGCGCATCACGTAGAGCGGGTGGCGCGGCTTCGCGGTGTTCTTCGGGTTGCGCGAGGGGCCGTCCATGTAAAACGCCGGATCGTCGACGTCCTCGCACCACTCCCAGACGTTGCCGGCCATGTCGAGGACGCCGTACGGCGACGCGCCCTCGGGGTAGGAGCCGACGGGCGCCGTGCCGCGATGTCTTCCGCCGTAATGGGCGCGCGTCGGCGTCGGCTCGGCCTTGCCCCAGGGGTACCTTCGGCCGTCCGTCCCGCGCGCGGCCTTCTCCCATTCGGCCTCCGTGGGCAAACGCTTGCCGGCCCACGCGGCATACGCGCAGGCGTCGTCCCACGAGACGTTCACCACGGGGTGATCCTCGAGCCCGCGCGGCACGGCGCCGCGCGCCCAGTGCGCGAGGAAGCGGCCGCCGCTCTCGTCGGCCGGCGTGTATCCGGTGACCTGGACGAAGAGCGCGAATTGCCGGTTCGTGACGGGCGTGCGGTCGACGTAATACGCGTCGAGGAAGACCTCGCGGCGATCGGGGCCCATGAGAAAGGTCCCCGCGGGCACGAGCACGGCCTCGGCGCCGTCCGTGTCACGAAGGACCGTCGCGAGCGGGGGAACCGAGGTGTTCGACGGGCGCAAGGCGACGGATCCGGGCGCGGGCTCGTCGACGGCGACGAGCAGGCGCGCGCGGAACTCCGCGCAGGTCTGCGGCCGCTCCCCGGGGTTTTTCGCAAGCGCGGAGAGCACGAGCTCCTCGAGCGCGGGCGGGATCTCGACGCGATGGCGCGAGGGCGGCGAGGGCTCCGTCTGGACGTGCGCCATCATGAGCGCGAAATGGTTGTCCTCGGGGAAGGGCGGCCGGCCGGCCGCGAGCTCGTAGAGCGTGACGCCGAGCGAGTAGATGTCGGAGCGATGATCGGCCGTCTTGTCGCCCTTGACCTGCTCGGGCGACATGTACCGGCAGGTGCCGAGCAACGCGCCGCTGACGGTGTACGTCGTGCCCTCGAGGATCCGCGCGATGCCGAAATCGACGACCTTGGGGACGAGCTCGCCGCCGGGCCCCCGCATGACGAGCACGTTGTCGGGCTTGAGGTCCCGATGCACGATGCCCTGCCGGTGCGCCGCGTCCATCGCGTCGAGCACGGCGGCGAAGATCTCGCGGACCTCCTCGAAGGGCATGCGGCCGCGCCATTTCACGAGGTGATGCGCGAGGGTCTGGCCCTCGACGTGCTCCATCACGATGCCGAGCAGGTGATCGTGCTCGATGAGGTCGAAGACGGAGACGACGTGCGGATGCGAGAACGTGCGCAGGACGCGCGACTCGCGGACGAAGCGGCGCCGGATCTCGGCGTCGCCGGCGAGGTTCGAGTGCAGGCACTTGATCGCGACCGTGCGGCCGAGGGCGCTGTCGTGCGCGCGATAGACGACGCCCATGCCGCCCTCGCCGAGCACGCTCTGCACGGCGTAATTGCCCGAGAGCAAGGTTCCGGGCGGGATCCGCATGGGCGGCAGGCGGCTGTTCGGCGAGGCAGACGCGGGCGTCGGCTCGCGCTCCACCGGCGTCGTCGGCGCGAGCGCGGAGGGCGCCTTCATGAAGAGGACCGTGGGATCGGACGCGGCCACGACGGGCGCGCCGCAATCGGCGCAAAAACGCGCCTTCTCGCCGATCGCGGCGCCGCAACGCCGGCAGGAGAGCTCGCCCGAGGCCATCTGGGCAGCAGAGCTTCGCAGATCGCCAGGGCGCGAGGCAAGACATCCTCGCGCCCGAAGCCTGCCATCGCTAGGGGCTACGCTCGGACAAGCCGAGCTGCGCCCCCAAACCCCCCCGCGTGCTAAGAAGCGCCCATGGTTCTGCTGTCCGTCCTCGATCACGTCACGCGCGCGATGCTCGTGCGCCGCGGCGTCGAGAGCCGCTTCGTCGAGACGCCCGTCGGGCGCGTGCACGTCTACGACGCGCGCGGCGAGGGAGCGGCCACGCCGGTCGTGTTTCTGCATGGCATCGCCTCGTCATCCACGGTCTTCGCGCCGACCCTCGCGCGGATCCGAAAGGCGAGCCGCCGCGTGATCGCGCTCGACGCGCCGGGGCACGGCCTCTCGGGCGCGCCGTGGGTGACGCTCGCGCCCGAGCGCCTGTTCGAAGCGCTCTCGCATGTGCTCGATCGCGAGCTCGACGCGCCGGCCCTCGTCGTGGGCAACTCGCTCGGCGGCGCGATGGCGCTTCGGTACGCGCAGCGCAGGCCCGAGCGCGTCGCGGGCCTCGTGCTCACCTCGCCGGCCGGCGCGCCGGTCGAGGATCCGGACGAGCGCGAGCGGTTCCTCCGCGGGTTCGTCATCGAAAACATGGGCGACGCCCGCGCGTTCCTGGCGCGATTGAACCACGCGGTCCCGTGGTACGGGCCGCTCGTGGCGCCGGACTTGAAGCGCATGTTCAAGAACCCGTCCGTGCGCGCGATCCTCGAGTCCGTCGAGCCGCGGCACTTCTTCGCGCCGGGCGAGTTCGCCTCGCTCTCCATGCCGATCCACGTGATCTGGGGCAAATCGGACCGCGTGATCCCGGCCTGCTGCCTCGGGTTCTTCAAGGAACACCTGCCGCCGCACACGGTCTTCGAGGAGCCCGAGGGGATCGGGCACTCGCCGCACACCGAGGATCCGAGGGCGTTCTTCGCGCTCGTGCACCGCGCCCTCGAGCGGCTCTCGTGATCCGCCGTCAACCTGGGCCCGGATCGATCCGGGCGAACACCTCGTCCCGGGGCCGCGCGCGGTAAAACAAGCTGCGCTTCGGGGCCTCGGCCATGATGCCCTCCCAGGTGCGGCGGCGCGGGCGCTTCATTTGATCGGCGAGCCCGAAGGGAAAACCCGTCACGGGGTCGGCGCGCTCGACGAAGATCGCGTGCTGGTGGATGTGCTTGTCGCGCTTCTCGCCCTGGATGCTGATCACGTCGCCGGGGCGGATCTCGTCGGCGTAATCGCGTAGCTGCGCGAAGAACCGCGAGCGCTCGCCGAAGGGGATACGCTCCTCGCCGCGGAAGCGGCGCACCTCGAAGAGCTCGGGCTTCGATTCGGCGAACTCGCCGAACGAGACGACGCCCCGCCGATTCTTGATGCCGCTCTCGTTGAAATCGAGCCGCCCCGCGGCGCGGCCCGGTTTCTCCCCGCGCGGGCGATACCAGGTGCCCGCGGCGCGCTCGTAGGTGTCGAGGACGAAATCGACGCAGACCTCGGGCGGGCGCGGGCGGCCGGAGGCGTCGAAGACCTGATAAGGTCTGTCCTCGAACGTGAAGCCCTGGCGGCCCTGCAGATAGGCCGTCATCCATTGCGGCCGGAGGATGCCGTCGCGGAAATGGTCGGGCTCGGCGTCGGGGCGATCGAAGGGCAACGCCTCGTCGACGGCGCGGCTCACGGCCTGCCGGATCGCCTGCATCGCGCGGCGCTTGAACGCGGTTTTGTCCTGGAAGGCGCGGACAGCCTCGCGGACGGGGCGATCTTCGGCGAGGCATTCGAGCGACAGGTTGGCGCCTTCCGCGCGGACGAGCGCCGCGGCCCAGGTCTCGCCGAAGCGGAGATCGGCGACGATCGTCGATTCGGTCGTGTGGCGCAGGCGCGCGCGCTCGAAGCCGACCTCGTCGGCGAGGGCGGCGAGGTCGCGGTGGAGCGGCGCTCGGAGCTCGTCCTCCGTGACGGCCACGCGATCCCCGAAGAGCAGCTCGGCGCTTTTGCCCGAGGCGTCCTGGTAGCGGGCCTCGCGGCGGAGCTCGACGCGATCGAGGGCGCGAACCTCGTGGCCTCGCAAAAGGTGGATGCGGGGCTCGTCGAAGAGGTCGGTCAGGGTGATGTGCGTGACGAGCGCGAGGGCGTCCTGCGGGTCGGACGCGTAGACGTACCCTTCGCGGAGCAGGAGGGCGCGCAGGGCGCGGGGTTCGCCGCGGTGCCGCTTCCGCAAGGCAGCGACGCGGCCGCCCGGGCGCGCCTGGGTGAACAGGCGAGCCGACGGGACGAGGCGCGCGTCGAGGGCGTCCTCGGGTGTGGGCGCGGGCTCGCGGACGAGGACGAGGGGTTCGCCGCGGGCGCGGCCGAGGATCTCGATCCGCGCGGCCTCGAAGGCGGGCGCGCCGGGGGCGGCGGGGGAAACGAGCAGCTCCGCGACGCGGCGGCGGCAGGCGTTTGCCGCCTCGTCCTCGGGGTTCGGCGCGGGCTCTGCGGGCGCGGAGGCGGCCACCGCTGCCGTGCTGGCGAGCGCGGGCGCAGGCAGCGGGCCGCGATCGCAGGCGAGGCCGAGGAACGAGAGGAGGAGGGTCGGGAGGAGGGCCCAGCGCATCGGTGCCGATGGACGAACGAGGGTGCCCCGAGAATTCCCACGATCGAGGCGCGGCGTCCACGCGTCGACGCTCGTCGACGCGAGAGGGCGGGGCGGGGCCCGGGCTCGGTCGAACAATGTCCGATGCTCCATGAATACGACGACGCGCCGCGCCATGGACATTGTCGGTCCCATCGCCGGACATTCCGCTCGACAATCACGAGCGCGTCGGATCCAGCAGAAAACAAGGGCTCCCGGCTTTTTTCCAGGAATTCGGTTCGCGGACGGAGAATGTCCGACCGCAGGATCGATTCCATTGCGGCGAACGCGGAGATTGCGTAGACATGGTTTCACCGGCTCGCGAGACATGAGCCGGCGCTCGGGGAGGCGGCTCGCGTGGCAACGCGGCGTGGGCCGTCTTTTGTGCGGAGGCGCGTCCGACGTGGGCGCGCTCCCATTTCGAGCAAACGAAGTACGACCCGAACCATCTCCTCGGACCTGGCCATGCAAGGAATCGACGTCTTCCTGGATACTTACGTGCGGATCGACGAAGGAACGGCCGTGCTCCTCTGCTCGCATCGCGCCTCGGTGCGGACGGCGGCCTGGATGTACGCGGCGCTGTGGACGCGCGGCGTCGATCCCGAGACGTATTGCTTCGAAGAGGACGGCGACGAGGGGGACGCGGCCGTCACGGCGGCGATCCGCGCGCTCCGCGCCCGGCCGGGCGTCCGGCGCGTGGCGGTGATCGTCTGCGAGCCGGGCGGGCCATCCCTGCAAAATGCGCTCGCGGCCGCGCAAGGCGACAAGCCCGAGCGGACGCCCATCTTCCGTATCTCCGGGTGCGGGACGGGGATCTTCGAGACGGGATTCGGCGAGGCCGAGGAGGAGGCCGAAAACGAGGCCCTCGGGCTCACGCCGACCGACATCGACGACCTGCTCGCGCAGTGCGACACCGAAATGGGGGACCTCGACGATCGCGATATCGAGGAGGTCGCCGCGATGACGCTCGAAGAGGATGTCGACGCGCTGAGCGACGAGGAGCTCGCCGCGCTCGCGGAGCTCGAGGACAGCGAGCTCCTGGAGCTCGCGACGGCCTGGGGCGAGGAGGGTTTCCGTGTCCTTGCTTGAAGAGGTGCCCGTGCGACGAAATGCATTGCAGGCAGCGAGCGGCCCCGCGTCACGGAGGCGCGTGGACGGGCGGTTCATCTCGGACGAGCCGCTCGCGCCCTACGACAGGCACGTGCGGCGCGAGCTCGCGAGCTGGTCCGCCGAGGCGCTGCAAAAGCTGGAAGGGGCGCCCGAGGAGCCGATGGAGCGCGCCGCGGCGCTCGCCCGCGCCCACCAGGACGCGGCGCTCATCGCGAGTTACCTGGGCCGTCCGAACGAGGCGCGGCTCGTCTGCCACGCGGGGCTCGATTGCGTCGCGGAGCAAGCGGAGTCGTCGGGAGACGAGTCGATCCTGCTCTTCGGCTTCGGCACGCTCGTGGAGCTGTCGCGGCTCGACGCGCGGCTCGGGCGGACCGACGAGGCGCTCTGCGTGCTCGAGCGGCTGTCGGGGCTCTCGCGAGGCCAGGGGCTCTCGTTCGGCGCGCTCACGATAGCACCCGCGACCTGGGCGCGCATCGGGCCGGGTGAAGGCGGCGCGGAGGGCGCGCTCGCTTCGATGGTGGCGATCGAGACGCAACGGACGCTGCTCGGATCGGGCCGCCACGAGGCCGCGCTGGAAATGGCGCGAAGCCAAGGGCCGACGCCCGCCGATCCGGTGCTCGAAGCGATGCGGCGCGAGGCCTACCTGGTGTCGCTCTGCCGGCTCGGTCGCGGCGAGGAGGCGCTGCTCGTCGCGGCGCTCTGGGCCGCGGAAGCGCACCCGATCCGCAGGCCGATCTTCGAGGTGCGCCACGCAGAGGCGCTCGCCGCGTTCGGCGATCCGGTGCGGGCGCACGCGATCGCCGAGGAGTGCGGGCGCCGCGTGGAGTCGCGCCTGTCGGCCGGGCCCGTGACCATGTTCGATCTGACGATCGCGGCGCGTGTCTCGCGGCTGCTCGCGACGCTCGGGGATCCGCTCGCCGCCGAGCTCTGCCGGACGTCGCTCCCGGCGGCGACGGCGATCGGGGACGTGCCGCTCGCCGCGGAACTCGCGCTGCGGATCCTCGCGACCGATCGCCGCGACGAGGTGCGCGCCGACGCGCTCGAAGCGCTGCGCGCGATCGCGACGGGCAGCGGATACCGGATCCCGGCCGTGGAGCGCGCGGTCGAGGCCGAGGACGGGCCTCTGCTCGCGCGCTCGCTGAAGGCGCGCGCCCCGAGTTATCCGCGGCTCTTCGAGCGCCTGCTCGGCTTCCCGCCCGACGCGCTCGAGCGTCAATTCTAGGCGGAGATGGGCGTGAGCTCCTCGCCGCTCGTGAACCTCGCGAGCCGCTCGCGCGCGCCGGCGAGCCACGCTCGCGCCTCGGCCTCGTCCTTGCCGTGGAAGAGCAGCCTCCGATGCGAGCCGAGCAGGGCCGTCGCGCGCATGAGCATGTCGATGCCCACGCGCATCCCGAAGCCCCCGCCGTACGTGGCGAGCGCGCGGGGCGGCATCCGCGGATCGGGCGAGCGCAGGACCTTGCGCGCGAGCGGCGACATGCCGTCGCTCAGGCCGAGCGGGACGAGCACGAGGATGTAGGGACGCCGGAGGCTCCACTGCACCACGGTGTCCATGAGCTCGGCGTACTCGTCTCCGACGTATCCGTGGAGCTCGATGGTCACCAGATCGGGCTCCTCGAACACCACGTGTTGCGAGCCGAAGCGAAGTTCCCGGATCATCTTCCCCTCCCCCGCTGTGTTGACGCAGCCGCAGGAGGCGCGCACGCCGCGGGCAGGCTTCCGTCAACGCCGTCGACGGGCGCGCGCGCGTCGTGCGAGGATGCGCCCCAAACAGGCGCAGAACGCGCGCCGATTCACGAAGGACACGAAGCGGGCGATGGAGCATCGGGACGAGGTCGAGGCGCTACGCGCGGAGGTGAGCGCGCTGCGGGCAGAGCTCGCGGAGGTCCGCGCGGTGCGAGACCGAGAGACGCAGCTCGCCGCGGGTTATCGCGAGCTCTTCCACGGCGTCCCCACCGCCATGGCCATGACCGACGGCGAGGGGCGCGTCGTGGAGGTGAACGAGGCGTTCATCAGCCTGCTCGGCTACACGCAGGACGACCTGCGCGGCCGCTCCACCGACGAGATCTCCCACCCCGACGATCTGCCCGTCGAGCGGACGCTCTTCGCCTCCCTCGCGCGCGGCGCGCGGCCCTTCGTGGAGTTCGAGAAGCGCTACCGCCGCAAGGACGGAACCTGGATGTGGGCGCGCCTGTTCACCGGCGTCGCGCGGAACGAAGCGGGCGAGATTTTCGCCGCGTACGGGGTGCTGAAGGACGCGGAGGAGGAGCTCAGCACGACGGTGACGTCGGTGCGAGCGGTCGAGGCGCGTAACCGCGCCCTGCTCGACGCGGTGCCGGATCTGCTGTTCGTGATGAGCCGCGACGGTCGTTTCCTCGACTGCAAGCCGGCGCGGGACGTGCCGCTGCTCGTCTCGCCCGCGCAGTTCCTCGGCCGACGGCTCGTCGACGTGTTCCCGTTCGACTGGGCCAGGCGGCAGGCCGACGTCATCCGCGACGTGGCCGAGGACGGCGAGGCGAGGATGGATGGGTACGCCGTCGAGACGCCGGACGGGGTCATGCATTTCGAGTCGATGTTCTCACGGGCCAGCACGGGCGAGGTCGTCGTGGCGATCCGCGACGTGACGAAGCGCGTGCGGGCCGAGAAGGAGCGCGATCGGCTGGCCGAGGAGGTGAGCGCGCAGGTGAACGAGCTGCGGCGCTGGAAGGCGCTCGCCGACCGCGCGCCCGACGGGATCTCGATCGTCGGCCTCGACGGCGGCGTGACGTACGCGAACCCGGCGTTCGAGGAGATGATGGGGCGAGGGCCGCTCATCGGGACGAACGTGTCGAGCTTGCTCGCGACCGGCGAGGAGGCGCGCCGCATCGACGCGGTGCTCCGGAGCGAGGGCCAACACCGAGGCGATATCGTGCTCGTGCGCGGCGATCGGACGCAGATCACCACGCAGGGCGTGATGTTCGTCATGACGAACGAGGACGGGACGCCCGCGTCGTTCGGCAGCATCATGCGGGATCGGACCGAGGAGCGCCTCGCGGAGGAGGAGCGGCTCTTGCTCCGCGAGAAGCTCATCCAGGCGCAGCAGAAGCTCATCGAGGAGCTCGAGACGCCGATCCTGCCCGTGGCGCCGGGCGTGCTGGTGATGCCGCTCGTCGGGCGGGTGGACACGGCGCGCGCCGAGCGCCTGCTCGGCTCGCTCCTCGAGGGGACCACGACGCACGGGGCGCGCGTGGTGATCCTCGACATCACGGGCGTGCCGGTGGTGGACGCGGACGTGGCCGAAGGTCTCGTGCGGGCGGCGCGCGCCGTGCGGCTGCTCGGCGCCGAGACGCTCCTCACGGGCGTCGGCCCCCTCGTCGCGCGGCAGCTCGTCGCGCACGCCGAGGAGGTCTCGGTGCTGCGGCCCTGCAGCACGCTCGAGCGCGCCGTCGCGCTCGCGCTCGGGATGTCGCGAGCGCGAGGGGAGCGCGCCGGAGGCGGCCGGCAGGGCGACGCTAAAGCAGGCTGATCATGTCGACCGTGGCGGCGTAATCGACGCGGGGCTCGCGCGAAGACACGGCCGTGGGGTACACGCAGAGCGCCTCTTCGAGGGCGTGGCGCGTGCCGATCGACGGGAGCTCGAACGCGATGCCCACGGCGCGGCTGCCCTCGGTCGAGGCGTGCTCGTCGGCGATCCGCGCGACCTTGCCGCGGGCGTCGATCCACTGCTCCCGCCCGGGGATGCGCAGCGAGATCAGGACGTCGTCGCCCACGGCCGCGGGCGCATCCGCGACGAGGAGCATTCCGCAGGTGGACAGGTCGACGCCCTGCGCGCCGAGCATGGTGAAGTCGTCCTCGCGGACGACCTGACACTCGACGGGCACGGCATGGCGCGTGGCGCGCCGCTCGTTGGCAAGCAACATCTCCATCAGTGGCCTCCTCGCGCGGAGCCTACCGAGGCCCCTTCACGCGGCCAAGAAAGCGCCTTTTCCACGCCCGTTGGGATACGCTCGAGGCATGTCCTCGCGGATCTTTCTCCTCGCGCTGCTCCCCCTCGTCAGCGTCGCTTGCGTCGACGCGAGCTCGAACGAGCCGCCGGCCCCGGGAGGGCCGCCGCGCGAGATCGTCTGGAGCGCGTTGCCCACGGACGGCGCGCCCGCGCCGCGGTACGCGCACACGGCCGTGTGGACGGGCTCGAAGATGATCGTGTGGGGCGGTGATGTCGGCGGAAACCCGACCGCGACGAACACGGGCGGCATTTACGATCCGGAGACGCGCGCGTGGAGAGCCACGAGCACGACGGGCGCGCCGGCGGCGCGGTTCTCGCACACGGCCGTGTGGACGGGCTCGAAGATGATCGTGTGGGGAGGCTTCGGCGCCGCGGATCTCGAGGCCGCGGGCGGGATCTACGATCCGGAGACGGACACGTGGACGCCGATGAGCACGATGGGACAACCGCCACCGCGCTTCGCGCACACGGCGGTGTGGACGGGCTCGAAGATGATCGTGTGGGGCGGCGCGAGCGGGGCGAACGTGCTCGGCAACGGCGGCATGTACGATCCGGAGGCGGATACGTGGACGCCGACGAACGGCGCGGGCAGCCCGCCGCCGCGCCGCTATCACGGGGCCGCGTGGTCCGGGAAGCAGATGCTGATCTGGGGCGGGACGAACGCGTTCGATTGGCTGAACGACGGCGTGATCTTCGACCCCACGGGCACAGCGCAAGGCGTGTGGCTCGGCGCGGCGAGCTCGGACGGCGTCCCGGAGCGGCGCGAGCGCATGACCTTGGTCTCCACGGGTTTGTCGTTCCTCGTGTGGGGCGGATGGAACGGCGGCGACAACTTGAACACGGGCGGCCTCCTCGACGCGGCGTCGGACGAATGGACGGCGACGAGCACGGAAGGCGCCCCGGGCGCGCGCGCCGATCACATGAGCGTGTGGGCCGGCGATCACCTCGTCGCGTGGGGAGGTTGTCGAGAAACACCGTGCACGGCGAGCAACGTCGAGGGAGACGGGGGGCAATACGTGCCGGGCAAGGACGGGGGCACGTGGTACCCGATCGGCGCGCAGGCGAGCCTTTCGGCGCGGTACGGGGCGACGATCGTCCACGCGCAGAAGGCGGTGATCGTGTGGGGCGGGCGGACGGACCCGACGACGCGGACGAACACGGGCGCAGAAGCGCCGTTGTGAGGATCAGGCCACGAGGACGTGATACGCCGCGCTGACCTCGGCGAACCGCGCGGCGTTCCGATCCCGCGTGGCCGCGGGCGCCGTGGCGTGGCGATCGGGGTGGAGCTCGATCGCGAGCTTGCGGAACGCGCGCCTCACGTCCGCCTCGCCGGCCGTCTCCGAGAGGCCGAGCATCCGCAGCGCGCGGCGCCGCGCCTCGTTGTTCGGATGCGCGAGACGCGAGGACGTGGACGCGCGCGGCGCCTCCTTGCGCGGCGCCTGCTCGGACCGCGGTGCGCCGGGATAAAATCGCGGCGAGCGTGCGGGAGCGCGACGGACACGCACCTCGCTCGCGGGCACGAGATCCCGCTGGCGCGGCCGACCAAAGAGGAAATCAGGCGGCTCGAGCGGGTGAACGCGCCGGGCGAGGAGCTTCGTCGGTCGCGCCGTGTGGAACGCGACGGCCGCGTCCTCGAGCTCGAAGAGCGCGTCGAGCTTCAGGCGGAGCTGCACGCGCAGCGCGGCCTCGACCGTCGCTGCGTCCACGAGCCGCTCGGCGACGAGGATCTCGCCGCTCGGCCGCGGATCGCCACCTCCGATGCGGCGCAAGAGCGCGCGAAGCGCGACGTCGGCGAGGAAGCCCTCGCGCCGCAGGAGCTCGCCGATCGGCGGCGCCGGGAGGCTGGTCTCCACGCCGGAGACGAGGCCGGAGGCGAGGTGGATCTTGTGCCTCGACGAAGCCGCGCCCGGAGGTGCCCAGAGATCGGAGAGCTCGAGCGTGCCCGTCGTCCGCTGGCGATACAGCCTCCCGAGCAGATCCCCGAGCGTCGTCGCCGAGAGCCGGCTGGGCAGGATCATGGGCGTCGGTTACCCAAAACCTTTGATCGAGGCCAAGTTTTTGTAGGATGCGGGCCATGACCCTCCCCGCGCCCGCCGCCGACGTGGCCCGCGCCTCGCTGCTCGGCTTCTCGAGCCGGCTGCGAGATCTGCTCGCCACGCTCGAGTCCGCCGCCCTCGTCGGTCAATCGGAGGTGCGCATGCGCGGGCTCGGCGAGCACCTGCGCTTCGCTTGCCTCGCGCTCCCCTGCGCCGAGGCGCTCGTCGCCCTCGAGGTCGAGGCGCTCGGCCGGCTCAGCGTCCCCGTCGTGGCCGATCCCCAGGGGTATCGCCGCGCCACGCTGGAGTTCTTGCCGAGCGGGACGCCCTTCGCCTACCTGCTCGGCGGCGGCGGCGCGCACGCGGCGGAGCTCGGCCCCGACGACCCGATGATCGACGCCCTGCGCCCGGCCCTCGCCACGCGGCCGACGGCGGGGATCTTCGTGCCCATCCGCGTCGGCGAGTCCACGATCGGCGGCGCCGCGCTCTTCGCAGAGGGAGCGCCGCTCGGCGATCACCACCTCGAGATGGCCGAGCGGCTCGCCGAGGTGCTGGCCTTGACGGTGGAGTCGTTCCGCACCGAGCAGATGATCTTCTCGCTCTTCGCGCGCGCGCTGCCCGACCTGCTCGCCGAAGACGCGCCCACCTCGCTGCGCGAGTCGCTCGCGCAATACATTCACGCGCTCCGCCTCGGGCCGACGTACAAGGAGCGGCTCGCGCTGGCGCTCGCCGTGGGCAAGCTCTGCGATCGCGGTCCCGCCGAGGCCACGCTCTGCGCCGAGGTGCTCGCGCGTTTCGACGCCTACGCGGCCTCGATGGGCGGCGCGGTTCCCTACGACGGTACGCCATGACGGAGACGAACCCACAGGCGCCTGCAGAGGCGCGGCGCGTGCGTGTCGCCCTCGTGGACTCGGGCGTGGACGCCTCGCACCCGTGGCTCGCGGGCGCGGAGATCCGCTCGCTGCGCGTGGAGAAGAAGGGGGAGGGCTTCACGGTCTGTCCCGACGAACCCGTGGATCGATCGGGGCACGGCACGGCGTGCGCGGGCATCATCCACAGGCTCGCGCCGTTCGCCGAGATCACGAGCGTCTGCGTGCTCTCGCCCGAGGGCAGGTGCTCGCGCGACGGCCTGCTCGCGGCGACGCGCTTCTGCGTGCGCGAGGGCTTCGACGTCGTGAACCTGAGCCTCGGGATCGACCTGCCCAAGGGCGCGCCGCTCCGGCCCACGGACTACAAGTCGATCGTGGAGCTCTACGAGATCGCGGACGTCGCGTACACGGCCGGCGTCGTGCTCGTCGCGTCGGGGCCCAACGCCTCGGCGTTCCGGACCTACCCGGGGCGCTTCAAATCCCTCATCGGCGTGGGGCGCGCGTCGTCCGACGACCCCGAGTTCTTGAAGACCGAGATCACGGTCGACTGGGAGATCCTCGCGCCGGGCAACGACGTGCTCGCGCCCGCGCTCGGCGGCGGCGAGCGACGGTGGACGGGCACCTCGTTCGCCGCGCCCCACGTGGCCGCGCACGTCGCGCGGCTCCGCGAGGCGCGCGCCGATCTCTCGATCCAGGACATCAAGGCCGCGCTGCACGCGCTCGCGGCCCGGCGGCTCGAGCGCGACGCAGGCCTCTCGCGCGCCTCGTCACCCCCTGCGCAGATCGACCACGGAGGCGCGCTCTCATGATCCGTCCCCTCGACCCTCTGCACGAGGTCTCCTCGATCACGCGGCTCCTCAAGAGCGCACCGGCGGAGGAGGCGCACGCCGAGATGGCGCGCCTCGAAGCGCTCGATCTCGATCCGCTGCGATCGGCCGCGCGCCTCTTCGCGAAGGGCGCGCTCGGTCAACGTGAAGGCGCGCTCGACCTTGCCCGCGAGAGCCTGTCCGCGGCGGCCTCCGCGTTCGCGGACCTCGGCGAGATCCGCGCCGGCAAGATCGCGCGCTGCGAGGCGATCCTCGCGGCGGTGCGGCGCGGACCACGCGTGGTGTATCGCGAGTCGATCACGACGCTCGAGGCGATCACGCGGGAGGCGGACGGCGACGCGCTCGTCGAGGTCGTCGCGACGCACTACCGCGGCGCCGCCGAGCGCCTCCTCGGCGACGCGGCCGCGACACAACGCAGCCTGCTCTGGGCGCTCGAACGATCGCAGCCCTTCCTCGACGAACGCGCGAAGATCCTGAACTCGCTCGGGACGCTCTACGTGGTCATGGGCGCGCACGGCGCGGCGCGGGATCTGCTCGAGCACGCGGCCGAGCTGCACCACCAGCACGGCGACGTCATCGGCGAGGCGATCTCCTTCGGGCAGCTCGGCTCGGCCGCGCTCGCGCTCGGCAACCTCGAGCGCGCGCGGCATTTCTTGCAGCGACAGGAGTGGCTCTGCTCGCGCGTCGGCGACGTCTTCGGCCAGGCCCGCGCCTTGAACTTCCTCGCCGACGTGGCCACCGCGCGTGGCCGCCCCGACGATGCCCTCGCCCTCGCGACCCGCGCCCGCGAGATCGCCGCCTCCGCCCGACCGCCGCTCCGCCTGTGGATCGCCTACGCCACGCGCGCGATCGGCCGCGCCCGGATGGATCTCGGCGAGCCGAACGCGCGCGAGGATCTCGAGGCCGCCGCCACGCTCTTCGGCGACGTGGGCAACCCCCTCGGCGCCGCGCTGACGAGCTGGGATCGCGCGAAGCTCGAGGCGCGCGCCGACGCCGCCGCGCCCGAGCCCGGCGTCCCCTCGCGTTTTTTTGGCCCCGCGTCGCAGCTCGCCGCGCTCGGCCTCGCGGGGCGCATCGCCGAGGTCTTGCGCGACGAACGGACGTCCTCGGCGGTGAAGGCCGAGGCGCGGGCGTCGGAGAAGGCCATCGCGGCCGCGTCCCAGGGCCTGCCGCACCTCTCGGTGGCGCAAGAGGTGGAGCTCTTGCACGCCGAGCCCGACGAGCTCGCGCGCCTCGCCGAGGCGAAGACGACCGCGCAACGCAACCTCGCGCGCCTCTCCTCGTTTTGCCTCGCGCCGCCGGGCCTGCTCGTGGCGGCCGTGGCGAGCCCGAGCGCCGGCACGGGGCGCCCTTCCCTGCCCTCCGAGCGCAGCGCGGCGGCGGCGATCGCGGACATGCCCGGGCTCGTCGTGTGGGCCTGGCTCGGGGGCACGCCGCTCGTCGAGGTGGGCCGGGATCTCGCCTCGTTGAAGGTCGCGCTCGGCGGCGACGCGCGCGCGCGACTCTCGCGTGTCTCCGGCGCGCGTGTGCTCTCGGCGCCGCTCGCGGGCGAGGTGGGGCCTCTGGTCGAGGGGCTCGACCTCGGCCCGATCGTGGCGGCGGCGCTCTCCGTGCCGCCGGGCACGCTCGAGATCGGCGCCGGCATCACGTGGGATCCGGAGGCGGAGGCGCGCGCCGTGATGGCGGGCTTCTCGACGCGCAGGGATCCCACGGACGGGCCCGCTTGACGTGACGGCACCTCCCCCTATGTTCCGCGTCGCCGGATGAAAAAACCCGAGACGTTCGAGGTGCGGCTCGTATCGGCGACGATGATCGCGCCGATGGTGCGGCAGCTCGTGTTCGAGCGCGTCGACGGCCAGCCCATCGGTCACGAACCCGGTCAGTGGGTGAACCTCGCCTTGCCGCTGCCCGAGGGGGAGCGGCGCCGCGCGTACTCGATCGCGTCGGCGCCCGACGGATCGAGCCGCTTCGAGATCGCGGTCACGCGTGTCCCGTGCGGCACGGGCTCGATCTACCTGCACGATCTGCCCGAGGGTTCGGTCCTCTCGGCGATCGGCCCGCATGGCCTGTTCACGCGCGCCTCCGAGGATCCGAGCCCCTCGCTCTTCGTCGGCACCGGGACGGGCGTGACGCCGCTCCGCGCGATGATGCAGGCCGCGCTCACGAAGGGCTCGGGCGCGCCGCTCTGGCTGCTCTTCGGCGCGCGTTTCGAGGAGGACATCCTCTACCGCGCGGAGATGGAGGCGTTCGTCCGCGCGCACCCGCACGTGCGGTACGAGATCACGCTCTCGCGCCCCGGCGAGGGATGGAAGGGCAAGAGCGGTTATGTCCAGGCGCACGTCCCTGCCCTGCTGCGCGAGCTCGAGGCTGCGGGCGCGCCCGTCGCGCCGCACGTCTACGTTTGCGGCCTCGAGCGCATGGTGAAGGCCGTGCGCGAGCTCTGCCGCCGCGAGCTCGGCGTCGACCGCAAGCACGTGCACACCGAGCGGTACGACTGATCGATCCAATCCTCCGAGCACGGCGGCGCGGCGCTCCTCCCAGAGACACGCGCCGAAATGCGGCCTCGTTGGTGGACGGACGCTGGCGTCGAGGGTATAAATTTTCCATGTTACGTCGACTATCTGAACTTGGAAAAGCTTTCTCGATGCGAGGAGGGACCATGCGTTCGGTCTTGCTGGCGCAGGTGGCGGGTGCCGCGTTGTTTTTGGCTGGATGCCCGGGGACGGAGCAGGTCGAGCCCACCGGCGGCACGAACTGCCCGTCCGGCCAGGTTTGCCCTCCCGGCACGGGCGGCGGCGGAAACGGCGGCGATGGCGCGGGCGGCGCGGGCGGCGAAGGCAACGGCACGTCGCAGGGCGGCGCGGGCCAAGGCGGCGCGGGCGGCAATGGCCAGGGTGGCTCCGGCGGCGCGGGCGGCAATGGCCAGGGCGGTTCCGGCGCGGGCGGCAATGGCCAGGGTGGCGCGGGCGGCAATGGCCAGGGCGGCGGCGGCGGAAATGCGGTCTGCGAGCCGCTCGAGAACGACGTGAACGTCACGATGGTCGGGGCGACGAAGTGCTTCCCGCTCCAGCCCGAAATTCCGCAGTGCAAGGAGACCATCGACGGCCCCTGCTGTGTGATCAGCGTGGTCACCAAGGACGACCCTGAGGTCATCGCTTACCTCGAGGCCTTCGAGAAGTGGAAGGCCGCCGGCTGCATGCCGACGGGCTGCCCGCCGATCCCCTGCCCGGACATGCCGCAATTCCAGTGCACGCCGGACGCGAACGACCCGACCACGGGGACGTGCACGCCGGTCATGCCCTGAAGGCCTGACCTCGGTCGGCTTCGGCCCCTTCGTCCTCGCCGCGCGAACGCGAAGACGAAGGGGTCTTCGCTTTTTCGGCCCCCTCAGCGCCCGCCGGCGGGATGATTCGTCGCCATGAACCCGCATGAAGACCTCTTCGCGCAGGCCGCGCGCGCCCTCGAAGCCGCTCGCGCCCTCGTCATCACGGCGGGCGCGGGCATGGGCGTCGACTCCGGCCTGCCGGATTTTCGCGGCAACGAGGGATTCTGGCGGGCGTATCCGCCGTACAAGGACCTCGGCCTCGGTTTTTCGTCCCTCGCCAATCCGCGCTGGTTCGCCACGGATCCCAGCCTCGCCTGGGGTTTTTATGGCCACCGCCTCGCGCTCTACCGCAAGACCCAGCCCCACCCCGGCTTCGAGGTGCTCGCGCGGCTCGCGCGGCGCATGACCGACGGGTTTTTCGTGTTCACCTCGAACGTCGACGGCCAGTTCCAGCGCGCGGGCTTCGAGGACGAGCGCATCGTGGAGTGCCACGGCGCCATCGACTTCATGCAATGCACGCGCTCCTGCGGCGCCGGCATCTTCCCGGCGGACGCGCACCACGTGAAGGTCGACCCGCAGTCGTTCCGCGCCGAAGAGCCGCTCCCGAAGTGCCCACGCTGCGGCGCGCTGGCCCGGCCGAACATCCTCATGTTCGGCGACCCCCAGTGGGACGATCGTCGCACGCACGCGCAGGAAGAGCGACTCGAAGCGTGGCTCGCGGCGCTGCCACGGGAGGCGCAGGGCCGCGTGGTCGTCATCGAATGCGGCGCCGGCACCGCCATCCCCACGGTCCGATCGTTCGGCGAACGGATCGCAGAGGGCCTCGGCGGCCTGCTCGTCCGCATCAACGTGCGCGAACCCGAGGTCCCCGCGGGTCACGTGGGGCTGCCCCTCGGCGCGCGCGCCGCGCTTACGGAGATCGAGCTCCGGCTCGCGCGCGGCGCCCGGGTTTGACCTTCCAGACCACGCCCGTTCGATTGTCGAAGCCAGCCTCAAAAAACGAGCGGCGGCATCCCGGAGGACGCCGCCGCTCCTTTGGGTTCAGACGGACAAACTAGGCTGCCTTGCGCCGTCGGCGCGCCGCGATGAGCGCGCCAGCGAGCCAGTCGTCGAAGTTCGACGCGTTGCCGTCGTCGCAAGCCTCGCCCGGCTGCACCACGCCGTCGCCGCACGTCGCGCTCGTGCACAGGTTCGAGCAGCCGTCGTCGTTGATGTCGTTACCGTCATCGCAGGTCTCGACGCCGATCTCGACGTACCCGTCGCCGCACGCCGCGAGCTTGCAGTCCTGCGCGCACGCGTCGGAGTTCGAGACGTTCTTGTCGTCGCACTCCTCGACGCCATCGAGGACGAACCCGTCGCCGCACGTGGCGTTCTTGCAGGTCACGAGGCACGCGTCGCCGTTCGACAGGTTGCCGTCGTCGCACTCCTCGTTCGGGCCCACGATGCCGTCACCGCAGCCCGGCAACGTACATGCCGTACGAGCCGTTGTTCGCCGTGGGGTTCTTCAGCGTCGGCGTACCCGCCGTGAGGTAGTAGCCGTAGTTCGACGTGTCACTCGACACGTTCGTCAGCGAGAGCGCCGCGCCTGCCGCGGCCGAGCGCACCGCGTACGACGCGTACTGCAGGTTCACGTTCGTGAGCGTCGCGCCCTTTGATTCCTCGGGCAGCACCACGCCGTACCAGTTGCGCGAGCCCGCCGCCGTCAGCGTCGTGTTCACCCACAACGTCCCGTGGTAACCCGGCGTCGCGTCGTTCACGTAGTCGAGCGGCCCGAGATCACCACCCGCGTCACCCGCGAAGCGCGACGGCGAGTTCGACGTCAGCCGCATGTTCGTCGGGATCGACGCGTAGAGCGGGTTCGCCGAGATGCAACCCGTGCCCTCCGACGCGTTCGTGTAGTTGCCGAGGGAGTTGCCCCAAACGTTCGAGTACGTCGTCGTCGCCGTCGTCGAGCCAGAGCCCGTGACGCGATAGATGCCGTACTGCTGCCCGCTCCCCGTCAACCCCGTCACGTTGCTGTTCTTCACGTTCGCCGTCGACGACGCGCCCGTCGACGCCGAGATGTACACGCCGTACGTCCCGTTGCCGTGAATCGTGTTGTTCGTCAGGTTCACCGTCGACGTCGCCCCCGAGCTCGCGCCCAGCCGCACGCCGTACGTCCCGCTCCCCTGGATCAAGCAGCCCGAAACCGTCGTCGTCGCCGCGGCGCCGCTCGGGCCCACGTACACGCCCGTGTTCGTGTTGTTCCGGAACGTGCAGCCGGAGACCGTCGCGGATGCGCTCTGCGCGACGTACAGGCCGTACGAACCGCCGTTCGCCGTGACGTTCGTGAACGTCGGCGTACCCGCCGCGCCAACGCCGAAACGCCCGAGCGCTCGGACGGTCTCACCGAAATGATCAGGTGTTTCGATGATTTACGTTCGCTTCAGAACGTCTGAGAGAAAAAGTACAACCGATCCCGGGCGGCGACGTCAAGCGGCGGACCCTGGATCCGCCGCGGTTCGACGGCTGTTCAGTTGGGCAGGAAGGCGCTGCCCGTCCAGCGGAGCGTCACGGGCTTACCGGTCGGCGGGAGCTCGACGTCGAGGGACACGAGCTTCGGAGGCTTGCCGCCCTCGTCGGGCACGAGCGCGTCGACGCGTACCTTCGTGGGGCGCGCGGGCGCGAGGTCCTCGGGTCGCGCGAGCCGCAGCGAGATCGGCGCCTTCTCGGCGACGCCGAAGCGGAGCGCGTAGAGGCCGACGCCCGCCGCGGAGACCTCGGGCCCGAGGAAGTCCTCGACCTTGTCGCGCAGGAGCTTCACGTCGAGCGCGAGAGCGCCGGCAGGCGCGCGGACGAGCGCGAGCACGGCCCCGTTCGGGTACGGCAGCTCCAGCGAGGCCCGCACGAGGCGATCGGCGTCGGCCTCCGAGAGCCCCGCTCGACCGCGCCCCTCGGCGAGCAGGACGTGCGCGAGCCGGCCCGCGAGCGTGCCGAGCTTCTCGTCGCCCGCCCGACCGCCCGTCTGCGCCACGCGCGCGAGCATGCGGTGCGCGATGTCGAGCCTGCCGGCGCCGGCATGCGCGAGCGCGAGGCGAATGACGGCCGCAGGCTCCTCGGGGACGAGCTCCTCGAGCACGGCGTACGCGAGCGAGGCGTCATCGAAGAAGCCCTCGTTGCGCAGGCGATCGCCGAGGAACGCGCGCGCCCAAGGGTCACGCGGGGCGCGCTCGGAGAGCTCGCCGAACGTCCTCCGCGCCTCCGCCTCGTCGCCGATCCGCAAGAGCGCCGAGGCCGCGTCCGCGAGCAGGCCCGCGTCCGCGAACGGATCGCGGCGGACGCGCCGGATCTCCTCCGAGAGCTCGGCCTTCATGTCGAGCGACTCGAGCAGCGCGAAGAGCCGGCGCCGGAGCCGCGCGTCGTGCGGCGCGATCCCCAGGAAGCGACGCACGACCGCGAGCCGCCCCTTGTCGTCGCTCGCCGCGCGGTACTGCTTGCGGAACGTGCCGACGGGGTAACGCTCGCTGCCCACGAGCTCGCGCTTGATCGCGAAGAGCTCCTCGGGGCTCTGTGCGCGGCGGATCGCCTCGCGCCGGAGCAGCGCGGCCGCGTCGCTCTCGCCGAGCAACTCGAGCTTCCCTGCGACGGCGACACGCGCGAGGCCGTTCGGCTCGTTCACGAGGATGAGCTCGAGCAGCGCGCGGCGATCGGTCCACGTGGGCAGCTCGCACGACTGCTTCGCCTCCACGTAGACCACGTCGGCCTGGCCGCGCTCGAGCCGCTCGCGCCACACGCCGCGGCGGAGCGGGAGCGGCAGGAACGAGGTCGGCGAGCACTTGCGTCCCCGCAGCGTCGCGCGCGGCGGGGGGAGGCCGAGCGTGCGCGACACCTCGATGGACACGGTCAGCCCGCTCGCGGGGAAGATCATCCCGCGCACGACGACCTCGACGCACCGGCCGAGCGCGTCGTCGTCGGCGCCCGCGACGCCCTTCACGCGGACCTTGTCGGCGCGGCCCTCTCCGTCGATCGAGAAGCGCACGTCGAGCTTGCCCGTGAGCTCGGGCCGGAGCGCCGCGCGCGAGTCGCGGCACGCGCGGACCGAGGGGCCCGCCTCGTCGAGCAGCCGGGCCGCGGCCTCGGCGACCGCGGCCTTGTAGGCAGCCTCGTCGTCGTCCCCCTCGGCGGACTCGGTCTCCTGCGGGACGTTCATGAGCGTCCCGGCGGCCGCGCGCGGCGTCGCGAACGCGGCCGAGAAGCCCGACTCGGGCCCGGCCGAGAGATCGAGGATGCGGGTCTGCAGGAGCGACGGCGCGTAGACGCGCGGGCCGCCGATGACGAAGCCCGTCCACGGCGTGAGCAGGCCGGCGCGCAGCGCGACGTCGGTCGCGGCCTCGCGGCCCTTGCCCTTCAGCGCGATCTCCTCGACGCGCGCCGCGGCCCAGCGCCGCGCCACGTCCTGCTCGCGCAGCGCGCGCTCCACGACCACCGAGCGTTTCTCCTCGTGCACGCCCTGCGCGTCGCGGTACCGCAGCGTGATCGAGCGCGGCGGATCACCCCGCACGCGGCCGACCGCGAAGACCGTCTCGCCGGCCGTGATCGCCCGCGCCGATCGCGGGTAGATCCGATCGACCTCGGTCCCGAAGACGACCTCGACGCCCGCCACCGCGGGCTGCAGGGCCTCGGCGATGAGCTCGGTCGCGACGCGCGCGGCGTCCGTCGTGTCCGCGATCTCGAGCAGCGGCCCCGAGCCGCGCACCAGGCTCGCGAGGGCGAAGCGGTTGACGAGCGGCCCGACGCCCACGGCGCCGAGCCGAGGCGCGCCGCCCTGCCTGCGCGCGAGCCGCGCCTGGATCCGATCGACCGTTGGATCTCCAACGGTCGGCCAGCCGTCACCCACGTAGATCACCATGCCCGCGGGGGCGTCGATGGGGAGCGCGTCCGCGCCTGCCTCGAGGGCGCGGCCGAGATCCGTCGCGCCGCCCGTCGAGATTTGCCCGAGCGCCTCGCGGATCGCCTTGCGGCGCGCCTCGTCCACGGGGCCGATCGCCGGAGGGCCGATGGGACGAACCGTCTGATCGGCCGCCAGCACCACCACGCGATCACGCGCCCCGAGGCCCGCGAGCACCGCGTCGACGAGCGCGCGCTCGGCGTCGAGCAGCGCAGGCTCCACGCTCGACGAGACGTCGAGCACGAGCGCGAGCGTGACGCCGTCCTCGGCGCGCGCCTCGGGCACCTCGGTGCGCACGAGGATCGTGGAGGCCGGATCGTCCTCGTCGCCCTCGAACGGCGGCGCCACGAAGAGCCGCGCGGGCGCCGAGGAGGGCTCGATCGCCACGTCCACCACGAGGTCCGCCGTCGGGCGGTAATCGGGCCGCCGCACCTCGACGGTGCTGCCCGTCACGCGCGCCCCGAGCCCGGCGCCGATGGACTTCGGGCTCGACTGCGTGGCGTCGATCTTCGCGGAGAACTCGCCGATGAGCGGCGGCGCGGCGTCCGACACCATCGGGTAGCGGTACTGCACGATCCAGGTCCCATCGCCCTTCGGTCGCGGCGAGAGCCACTCGACGTACCGCACGATGACCTGCACCGTCGCGCCGGGCGCGATGCTCGGGATCGTCGCGCGGACCCAGCCCTCACCGGCCCACTCGAGCACCTCCCCGCCCGAGCCGTTGTGCTGGCGCGTGTCGCGCGTCGCGAGCGCGATGTGCCCCTCGTTCGTGCTCCCGCCGCGCACCGAGGCGAAACGCGCGACGATCGCGCCCGGCGGGATCGCCAGGCGATAGTCGCCCGTCACGGCGCTGCTGCCGGCGTTGAAGAACGTCGTCCGCACCTCGGTCTCGGCGAGCTCGCGCGCGACCTTCGCCTCCACGTCGTGCGCGCGGATCGTGAGCGGCGAGCCGGCGTCACCGGGTTTGTCCGGCCGACCCCAGAGCTCACCGACGGCCCTGCGCGGCGCGCCCTTCGCGCCCCAGGGCGCGGCCATGCCGCCCGTCCAGTCGTCGTAGCCGCGCTCGGGCGCGACCTCGACTTTGTTGCCGGTCACGGTGGCCGTCTCGCCGCCGCGCACGGTCTTCTCGACGCCGCCGGCGCGCACCGTGATCTCCTCGGTCGCCGCGTAGAGCTTCGCGCTCGCCGCTCGCTCGCGCGGGCGCTCGATGCCGGTGTTCGCGCCGCTGACGATCCCCGTCGCCTCGCCGAGCTCGATCTCGGTCCGCGCGCCGAGCGCGCCTTGCACGAAGATGCGCCCGTGATCGAGCGCCACGCCCTTCTGCGTGAGGCGCAGCCGCGTCGAGCGATCCAGCACGAGGCCCGTGCCGTCATCGAGCCGCAGGCGCGCTCGACCCTCCACGTCGGTCTCGACGACGTCACCCTCGGAGAGGCGCCGCGTCTTGTGCACGGGAGCGCCTGCGGCCGTCACCGACGCGTGTACGGCCTGCAGATCGGCCACCGTCGGCACGAGCGGCTGGCTCGGCTTGCGCTCGCCTTGCCCACGCAAGAGGACGACGGTCACGAGGATGACCACGATCGAGCTCACGATCGCGAAGAGCGCGGGCGGGATGCTCGCCCCCTCGGGCGGCAAGGGCGCGGCGGGCGTCCGCCGGATCTGCTCCTGCGCGCGGGGATCACGGACGGGCAACCACTCGACGGTGTCGAGTTTGTCGCCGCGCGTGACGACGAGGATACGGCGCTCGTCGACGCGCGGAGGCTCGGGAGCCGCGGCCGCGGGCTCGTCGTCTTCGTCGTCTTCGTCGTCGTCTTTCCCGTTGCCGCTCCCGTTGCCGCTCCCGCTCCCGCTGCCGTCTCCGCCTCCGCTTGCGTTACCGCCCTCGCTCGCGCTCCCCTTTTCTTCTGCGCCGGCCGGGGGTTCGTCGGGACAAAGCGGCGCCTCGGCGTCCGTCACGCTCGTTTCGGCGGGGGCCGGGTCCTTCACGTCTTGCTCTTCTCGTCGCTCGTCGCTCACGGCTCGACCTCCCGGGCCTCACCCTTCGAGATGGCGAACGCCCGCACCGGCTTGCCGCCGCGCGCGAAGCGGATCGTTTGCTTCACGATGGTCTCGCCGTCCTCACCTTCGTCGAAGATGACCGTCAGGACCGCCTCCGCGCCGAGGCGCGCTGCGTGCTCCACGTCCTCACCTTCGATCCGCACCTCCACGCGTGCGTCCGGGCGCATCGGCAGGAGGGCCTGCGAAATGCCCAGCGTCACGTCGCCCTCCGGCGCCGGCATCTGCGTACCGAGCGCGTTCGTCCAGAGCGACGGGTGGAACTCCGGGTGCGACCACGTGAGCGACACCCGCGCCCCACGCGGCGCCTTGCCCGCCGCGCGCTCGGTCGAGATCACCCGCAAGAGACGCGCGCGCAGCGTCTGCTCCTCGTCCTTCTTGCCGGCCTTCTGCGCCTCGAGCCGGCCCCACGCGAGGTACGTCGCCGCGAACGCTCGCGCCGTCACGGCCGGGCTCTGCTCCGCGTCGGGCGCGCCTGCCGCGCCGCCCTTCTCCGTCCACTTGATCGCCTCTTCGAGCTTGCCCGTCCCCTCGGCGGCCGCCGCGAGCAGCAGCGAGACGCTCGTGTCGTCGGGCGCGAGCCGCGCCAGCGTCTCGTACTGCCGCGCCGCGTCCGCGTACCAACCGTGGGCCCTCAAGAGATCACCGAGCCTGCGCCGCGCCACCGGATCGTCGGGGGCAAACTCCACGATCTCGCCGAACGACCTGCGCGCCTCGGCCTCGTACGCCGCCTTCTTGCCCGCGTCCGTCTCCTTCACCGCGAGGCGCAGGTAGAGCTCGCCCACCGCGGTCCGCACGCGCGCGTCCGCGTCGGGCCTCGACCGGAGCGTCCGGCCGAGCTCACGCGCGCCCGCGTCGTCCCCTGCGTCCTCCAGCATGTCGAGCAGCCGCAACGCGAGCGCGAAATCGTTCGGCCACTGCGCCACGAGCTCGCGCAGCTTCTTCACCCGCTCGTCGGGCGACTTCGTGTCCTTGATGAGCTTCTCGAGGAGCCCCGGATCCATCGTCTTCAGCCCGAGCGCCGCGTGCAGCTCGCGCATCTCTTGCGCCGTGCGCACCCGCGCGAGGATCCCGCGGTAGAGCGCGTCGGCCACGCCGAGATCCGTGAACATCACGCGCCAGAGCGACACCTTCGACGCGATCGACGGCATCGCGTCGAGCATGAGCGAGACGAGCTTCGACCTCTCGCGCCACGTCGGCGCCTCACACGCCGACAGCGCCGCGCGGTAGACCGACTGCACGCCCAGCGGGTTGCCCGCGACGCGCCCGAACCGCTCGCGCCACAAGCCCACCCGCTCCCCGAACGGCACGAGCGCAGCCCCGCTGCACGGCGACGCCTTGTGCGGCACGTCGCCCACCTGGACCACGAGCGTGAACCGACCGCTCGACCCCGCGGCGCCCTTCGCCTTCTTCTCGGCCGCCTTCTGGGCCTCGTCGGCCTTCGGCACATCGACCTCTCCCGCGGTCGCCTTGCCGTCCAGCACCTCGGCGCCTGTGAGCGGATCCCCGGGCGCGTTCGATTGCTTTGCGAGGCCGGCCGGCAACGACGGCGCCGCCTGCGGGGCAGGTCGAGGCGCCGCCGGCGCGGCCGTCGCCGCGGAGCTCGGCATCGCGATCGGCGCCTCCATGATCTTCGGCGGCGCGCTCCTGTGGGATCCGCCGAGCCGCCCCGCGCCCGAGCCGAACCCTTGTCCCGTGCCCGTGCCTGCGCCGTGCCCGATCGTCCCGATGTTCCCGAGCCCGATCCCCTCGCCTCGCCCGCCGCCGCCCGCGGCGACGCCCGAGAGCCCGAGGCCGCCCGCGCCGAACGAGTCGCCGGTCGTGTCTCCCCACTGGTTGCCTCGCGCGGAGAGCGCATCACCGCCGAGCGAATCGTCGCGGCCCCACGGCGCCGTGGGCGCGTTTGGATCGCCGCCCGATCCCGCGTTGAGCAGGCCGATCATCCCGAACTCGGCCGCGTCGCGCATCGCGGCTTGCCGCGAGTCGGCGTTGTCCGCGGGCCCTTGCACGCCGTAGCGGTTGCCCGAGGAGCGCGTGGGGTTGCCCATCGAGCCCTCTTCGCCCTTCGCCCGCGTGCCCGTGCCACCTTCCTTGTTGTCGGCGTTCGGCGCAGCGGCGAGCTCGGCCTCGGGCTTTGCCTCCTCCTCGTCGACGTCGACGTCCGACTTGATGATCGGCGTCCATCCCATCCGGCGCTTCGTCTCCACGAGGCTGCGCGCCATGCCCTTCTTGCGCTCGAGCTCCGCGCGCTCCTCGGGCGTCATCTCGTTCTTCGTCGGCACGTAGAGCGACGTGACCGGCGTGATGATCGCGTGCCGCGAGCCGAGATCCACCATCGCCGCGCGCCCCGTCGCCTCGGCCATCATCTGCAAGAGACGCCCCTCCGCCCATCGACGCCGCAGGTCTCCGTGATCCTCGATCCGCGTCACCTGCATGTTTGTCTTGACCGTACCCGCGGGCCCGGTCAGCGCCACCGTCGTGGGCAGCCCTCCGGCCGTCACGCGGCCGATCACCGCGATGCTCTCGTCCGCCACCAGCGCGCCGAGATCCCGCGGGAAGATCCGCTCCACCGTGGGCCCGAGGTCCACCTGCGCGCCCAGCCAAACCGGACGCTCCGCGTGCTCGAGCAGCCTGAGCGCCACGCGCGCCGCCGCGTTCGCGTCGGCCACGCGCTCGGCAAAACCACCACGCGCGAGGCCTTCGAGCAGCGCCATGTCGGCCTCGTCGCCCACGCCCACGCCGAACATCCGCACCGGCCTCGGCAGCTTCGCCATCCGATCGCGCAGCTCCTGCAGCCGCAGCTCGCCGACCGTGGGCGCGCCGTCGCCGACGTACACCACCGCGCCGCGCCGCGCCGGATCCAGGAGCGCCGCGGCCTGGCTCAACATCGCACCGAGATCCGTCGCTCCGCCCCGCTCGATCTGCGACATCCGCGCGAGCACCTCGCGCCGCCCGGCCTCGTCGATCGTCCCGAGGCCCGTTTTTCCTGGCACCAGGGGCACGAGCGACGTGTCCCCTCCGAACACGCCCACCCGATCGTCCTTGCCGAGGTGCGCGAGCAGGGCCGCCGTCGTCGCGCGCGCGATCGCGAGCGACGCCGCGTCCGTCGCCGCCGACGTGTCGATCACGATCGCCAGATCGAGCCCGCCCTTCGAGAGCGGCACGTCGGCCGCTCGCACAGGCACGATCACGTAGTCGGCCTCCGTCTTCGCGCGCTTCGCCGCGTCTGCGCGCTCGGACGGCGGCACCGTCTCGAGGTCCATCGTGTGGGGCGCGCTGTATCCACGCGGCGCGACGAGGCCGTCGTCGAAGAGCTCGATCGCGAGATCGGCCCTCGGCACGAAGTCCTGCGCGCGCACCGTGATCGTCCCGCCCTCGCGCGCGCCGCTCATGCCCGTGCGCACCTCGCGCGCAGAAGCACGCGCGAGATCGATCGTCGCCGTCAGCTCCTCGATGTGTGGCAGTGACCCTTCTGCGCCTTCGGCGGCCATCGGGTACACGTAGAGCCGCCGCTCGCCGCGTGGCCCCGTTCGGCCGAGCCACTCGGCGTAACGCACCACGACCCGCCGCGATTGTCCGGGCAGGATCGGGTAGAGCCGCGCCTTGTACACGCCGGGCGCCTCCCACTCGAGCAGCGCGGGATCTTCCTTGCTGCCTTCGTAGACGTTCGCCTGGTACTGCGCCGCGGCGGCCTGCTTCTCCTTGACGTAGCCCCAGAACACCACGCCGTCGCGATCCACGCCGAACTTGTGCAGCGTCGCGCCCGCGGGCGTGCGGAAGCGGTAGATGCCCTCGACCGTCGCCGAGCTCGGGTTGAAGAAGACCTCGTCGACCTCGGTGATCGCGAAGTCCTCCTGGATCGACACGCGCACGTCGAGCCTCTGGATCGCGAGCGGGAAGCGCGGCGCGCCTTGCTCGCCCGGCCGCCGCGCGCCCACCGTGCCCACGCCGTAGGGCGAGGGTTCGGCCGAGCGATCCGTCGTCGCGAGCCCGCCCGTCCAGTCCTCCCACGTCAGCACCGGCGACGTCCTCGCGATCGGCTGGCCTTTGTGCGGCTCGAGCAGGAGCCGCTCCCCGGCCGTCGCGCGCGCCGAGCCGTCCGTGCGGACCTCGCCGGCGAGCACGTACACGTCCGTCGCGCCGTCTTTCCGGGCCACGTCGATGCTCGCGCGCACCTGCGCGAGGTGCAGCGGGCCCGTCGGCGTCTCGAGCTCCGTGGTGATGGTCGCGGGCGTATCCACGAAGACGCGCCCGTGCTTGATGGTGATCACGTCGGCGTGCAGGGCGAGCTCGGCGGGCCCTCGGACGAGCAGCGTCGCGCCCCCGTCCCGACGCAGCCACGCGAGCCCGTCCTCTTGCACCCGCACCACCTCTCCGTCCACGAGCCGTTCGCGCGGGTATGGAGGCCGCTCCGGCTCGCCGGGTGGCGCGACCGTCACGTCGCGCCGGACCGTCCGTAGCTCGGCCCAGGTCTGGGATCGTGGGTGGAGCGGTCGCTCCGGCTCACGACATGCGGTGAGGAGCCCTGGACAAACCAGGGTGAGGAGCGCCAGCACGACGACGGCCAAGCGCGGACGGGCGAGGTTCGAGGACATCCTGGGGTGCCTCCGCATCGACGAAAGACGGAGGCACAGGAAGCCCCCGATCCTGTCGAGAAGACTCTACCAGGACACCCGGCGCGGGATTTGGTTCCTTTTGGATCGAATCAGGGATCGCTCTCGGACCGAAAGCGCGGGGGGTGGGGGGGGGCAGAGGAAGGACTGCAACGCAGTCCGACCGGAGCCCCCTCACCGTCACGGAGGCGGGGCCGCCTGGGTCTTCTTCGCCGACTTCAGGATGTTGAACTCGACGCGGCGGTTCTTCTGGCGGCCGGCAGCGAACTTGTTGTCGCCGATCGGCTTGTCGGGCCCGTAGCCCTTCGCCACGAGCCTCGCCTTGTCGATGCCCTTGTCGACCAGGTACTTGACCACGGCCTCGGCGCGCTTCTGCGACAGAGCGCGGTTCTCCTCGACCTTGCCCACGTTGTCCGTGTGGCCTGCGATCTCCACGAGGAAGATCTCCTTGTGGATCTCGAGCACGCTCGCCACCGCGTTGAGCACGGCGAAGCTCGTCGCGCCCTGGATCTTGTCGCTGTTGGTCGCGAAGTCGACGCGCTGGAGGATCTTGACGTCGTCCTCCGTGATCTGGACGAGCGACGGGCCCTTGTCCGGGCAGCCGTCCATGTCCTCGAAGCCGTTGAGGTTCTCCGGCTTCTGCGGGCACTTGTCCTTCTCGTCCGGGATGCCGTCCTTGTCCGAGTCCGGCGACTCGTCGGGGCAGCCGTCCGTGTCCTTGAAGCCGTTGTAGACCTCGGGCTGCTCGATGCACTCGTCGAGCTCGTCGTTGATCTTGTCGCCGTCGTTGTCCGGATCCGGGCAGCCATCGGTGTCGGCGAAGCCGTCCGTGTCTTCCGGTTGATCGGGGCAGCCGTCGGCCTTGTCGGCGATGCCGTCCTGGTCCTTGTCCGGACAGCCGTAGAACTCCTTCACGCGCATCTTGCCGAAGTCGTCCGGGCACTTGTCGTCGGCGTCGCCGATGCCGTCCTTGTCCTTGTCCGGCAGCTCGTCGGGACAGCCGTCGTCGTCTTGCAGGCCGTTGATCGTCTCCGGCTTCAGCGGACACTTGTCCTGGAGGTCCGGGACCTTGTCCTGATCGTTGTCGTCCTCGAGGCAGCCGTCGTCGTCTTCGAAGCCGTCCTTGTCCTCGGCGATCGACGGACACTTGTCGTCCTTGTCGTTGATGCCGTCGCCGTCCTCGTCGCCGACCTCGGCCACGAAGGCCACGCCGCCGAGCGCGCGGAAGAGCGGCACGCCCACGCCTTGCAGCACGCCGCCGCCGCCGCCCAGCGTGAACGCGACAGGCAACGAGAGCGGCGTGATCTGGATGGCGCCGTCGACCTCGAGCGAGTTCGTCCCGTTCTGCGAGCTGAACTTCGTCCCGCCGAACCCTTCGGCGAGCACCCGGACCGTCGGGCTCACGCGGTAGCCGACCGCAGCGCCGTAGCGGAACTCGAAGGGACCCACGACCGTCGAGCCGAGCCGCGCCTCCGGGCGGTAGACGCCGCGCAGGTTCAAGCCGAACGAGACCGGGCCGAACGAGCCGTCGAAGATCAGCCGGCCGCCGGCCGTGATCGGCATGCTGTTGCCGATGTACTTGTCCTTCGCCGTGATCGTCCCGAGCGGCGCGGACACGTCGACGGCGCCGCCGAGCACCACGGCGCTCGTCTTCGGATCACCGAAGAAGCGGAACTTGCCTTCGAGCGTCGCGTCACCCACGCCGAACGCCTTCAGCCCGCCGTCGGCCGGGCCGCCGTCTGCCAGGTCGATGCCCGATCCGCTCACGTACGTCACGGGCAGGCGCAGACCGATCTGCACCATCGGCACCGGCGTGAGCGACGCCAGCACGTCGGCCGTGAACATGTCGTTGATCACGGGGACGTCCTCGGTCGTCGCGTTCGGCGCGCTGCAGTCCGTCTGGGCCCTGCAGCTCTTCACCACGAACGGCTTGTTCGCGTAGTTCACCATCACGCCCGCGGTGAAGCCCATCGCGGCGTCCATGCGGGCGCCCTCGACCGTGAGGTAGTTCTTCGAGCCCGGCGCGGCTTCGAACCGCTGGACGGAGAACTCTCCCTCCTTCGCGCCATCCGCAGCGGACTGTTGGGCCAGCGCCGCGGTCGGTACGAGCGAGACGGAGGCAAGTCCCAGAAGTGTGAGCAGCCTTGGCGATAGTCGCGTTCTCATCAACCCTCTTGCGCGGACCGCAAACCGGCACGCTGGGAACGGCGGTACACGAGAATTGCAGGAATAGAAGACCGTCCCGAGCGTGGCAACGGGGATCCTGGATTCGGGTGACAATTCGGGCCGTTCTGGCCGTACTGGACGGGGATCGGCGGCCGGCTGACGTTGCGGAAGCTTGGTGCGGAGGCACGGGCGCGCCCCGTCCGCGACGCCGGGCAGGGCCGGGTTTTCCCCGAGGCACGTCGCTCCAAACCCCATGGCCCTCTAGCCAACATCGATCCACGTTGACCACACCCGCCCGGCGTGAGACATCGCCCCTGCCCGAGCGCCCGGCAAAACCGGCGCGGGCATGGTGAGACGGACCTCGTTACGACCCACGCAGCAAAGCCGATGCGAACTTCGTCGCGGTACCTATCCCTCGTGGGGCTCCTCATGAGCCTCTGCGCTCCGGCCTCTGCCCTGGCCCAGCCTGCGGCGCCGGCGCCGCCTCCGCCCCCGCCCACGGATGCCCCCACGACCCCGCCGGCGGACGCCGCGCGCCCTGCGGACGAGCCGCTCGTGCCCCCGAACGGCACGACGCCCGAGGCCGCGCCCGAGGCTACGCCCGAGCCTGCGCCCGAGACCACGCCGAAGCCCGCGCAGAAGCCCGCGGCGCCGGTCGCTGCGACGCCGGATCCGGATCGCGACACGCGCGCGCTCACGCGCCAGGGCGCGGACAGGCCGCCGCCCACGGGCGACGTCGGCGTGCGGCCGAGCGACGTCTTCGCCGAAGACTGGTGGTCGCAGGCCCGACCGAGCCTCGAGATTCACGGCCTCTTCCGCGTCCGCGCCGAGCTCTTCCACCACTTCGCGCTCGGCCGCCGCGACGCCGCCGATCGCGCGCTCTGGCCGCAGCCGCCCGACAACGCCTACAACCCGATGACGGGCGAGGTGCAGACCGTCCGCCTCTGCGGCGACGATCCCGCGGCGACCACGCCTTGCGAGAACAACACCCAGGCGGGCGCCAACATGCGCTTCCGCCTCACGCCGGAGCTGCACATCAGCGACAACCTCCGGGTCCTCTCGCAGATCGACATCCTCGACAACTTCGTCCTCGGCTCCACGCCCGAGGGCTACTGGAACACCCCTGCGGCGGGCGGCGGCTACACCGTCGGCGCGCGCGGCGGCTACGCGCCGCTCGGCTCGCTCGCGACCACCTCGTGGGCGCCCGTGGCCGGACAAACGAGCACGGTCGACAGCATCATCGTCAAGCGCGCGTGGGGCGAGTACGTCACGCCCGTCGGCCTGCTCCGCTTCGGCCGCATGCCGAACCAGTGGGGCCTCGGCATCCTCAACAACGAGGGCAACGGCTACGACTCCGACTGGCAAAGCACGGTCGATCGGATCATGTTCGTGACCGGCATCAAGAAGTACGACCTCTACTTCGCCGGCGCGTGGGACTTCATCAGCGAGGGCCCGACCAGCGCGGCGCTCCGCGAGCAGCAGGGCCAGCCCTACGATCTCGGCCAGCTCGACGACGTGAGCCAGTACGTCTTCATGGCCGCGCGCCGGCGTGATCCCGAGCTCGCGCGGCTCGACCTCGCCAAGGGGCTGCCGGTCATCAACGGCGGCCTCTACTTCGCCTACCGCAACCAGGTCCTCGCGAACGACACCACCGATCCCACGACGAGCGCCACGTTCGGCCAGCCGTCGAACAACGTCCGCGTGGGTTACGCCCGGCGGGGCGCGCAGTTCTTCACGCCCGACATCTGGTTCCAGTTCCTCTACAAGAAGTTCCGCTTCGAGGCCGAGGCCTCGATGACCTACGGCACCATCGACAACCTCCAGACGGCGGGCGGCACCACCGTCGAGCGCAACCCGCTCGACACCGAGGACAAGGGATGGACCGTGCAGAGCTTCATCGTCGCGGCGCAGAGCGAGTTCCGCGCCCTCGACGACAAGCTCCGCCTCGACCTCGGCTTCGGCTGGGCCTCGGGTGATCCCGACGTCGAGGGCCTCGCGCCGCCTCGCAACGGCGTCGAGCGGCAGCTCACGGCGGACCGGACGTTCTCGACGGGCCGGTTCCACCAGGACTACCGCGTCGACCTCATCCTCTGGCGCAACATCATGAGCCGCGTGCAGGGCGCGTATTACTTGCGTCCCTCTGTGCAGTACGACTTCGCGCGCGACCCGAACGGACAGCGCCTCGGCGGCAGCGCGGCGGTCATCTGGAGCCGCGCGAGTGAGTTCATCCAGGCGCCCGGCAACAAACGCGACCTCGGGGTCGAGCTCGACTTCTCGCTGTATTTCCAGGCCAAAGACGGCACGCTCAACGACAAGCCCGATCAGATGGGCGGCTTCTACACGATGCTCCAGTACGGCGTGCTCTTCCCCCTCGGCGGCCTCGACTACTTGCCCGGCGAGGTCAGCCGTTACGGCAGCGCGCCCGAGAACCGCAACGCGCCGGCGCTCGACAGCGAGACGGCGCAGACGCTCCGCTGGTACCTCGGGATCATGTTCTGACGCCTGAAACATGGTAGATGGGCGGGCGCCATGTCCGCCTCGAGCCATCAGATCCGCCGCACCTTCCTCGATTTCTTCGCCTCTCGCGGCCACGAGGTCGTCCCGAGCGCGCCGATCGTCCCGCAGAACGATCCCACGTTGATGTTCGTCAACGCCGGGATGGTCCCGTTCAAGGACGTCTTCACGGGCAAGGAGCGTCGCCCCTACACGCGCGCCGCCAGCAGCCAGAAGTGCATCCGCATCAGCGGCAAGCACAACGACCTCGAGAACGTCGGCGTCACCGCGCGCCACCACACGTTCTTCGAGATGCTCGGCAACTTCAGCTTCGGCGACTACTTCAAGGAAGAGGCCATCACGAGCGCCTGGGAGCTGCTCACGAAGGTCTACGGCGTCCCGAAGGAGCGGCTCGTCGTCACCGTGTTCAAGGGCGAGGGCGGCTTCCCCGCGGACGAGGAGGCGGCCTCGCTCTGGCGCAAGGTCACGGGCTTCGGCGACGATCGCATCCTCCGGCTCGGCATGGCCGACAACTTCTGGAGCATGGGCGACACCGGCCCCTGCGGCCCCTGCTCGGAGATCCACTTCTTCACGGGTGACGAGGTTGACCTCTCGCGGTTCGGCGAGGAGCCCCGGCTCGACGGCTCTGGCTGGACCGAGATCTGGAACCTCGTCTTCATGCAGTACGACCGCGCGGAGAAGGACGCGCCCGTCGCGCCGCTGCCTGCGCCGAGCATCGACACGGGCATGGGCCTCGAGCGCATTTCGTTCGTGCTCCAAGGGGTCACGTCGAACTACGACACCGACCTGCTCCGCCCGCTCGTCGAGCGCGCGGCCGAGATCGCGGGCAAGAAGTACGGCGCGAGCCAGGCGCCCGACGACGTCTCCATGCGCGTCATCGCCGACCACGCCCGCACCACGGCCTTCCTCGTGGCCGAGGGCGTGATGCCCGAGAAGCAGCGGCGCGAGTACGTGCTCCGCCGCGTCATGCGCCGCGCGATCCGGCACGGCTACCGCCTCGGCATCGAGAAGCCTTTCCTGCACGAGGTCGCGCTGCTCGTCGTGGATCGGATGGGCGACGTGTACCCCGAGCTCCGCGAGCGGCGCGAGCTCATCGCGCGCGTCACCGAGGACGAGGAGGTCCGGTTCCGCGCCACGCTCAAGCGCGGCATCAAGATCCTCGACGAGCGTTTCGTCGAGATGCGTGCGAGCAGCGAGGGCACGTTGTCTGCGCCCGCGGCGGCGGATCTCTACACGACCTATGGGTTCCCGCTCGACCTCACGCAGGTCATCTGCGCCGAGCACGGCTACGGCGTCGATGTGGACGGGGCTGAAAAGATCATCAAGGGCGCGGACGAGGCCGACGGGCCGATCGATCCGAACGCGGCCGTGGATCCGTCCTACCGCCTCGCGCGGGAAAAACTCGCGTCGCCCGTGGCCTTCACCGGCTACGAGCGCGAGGCTGGTGAGAGCGAGATCGTCGCGATCATCCTCGTCGAGAAGAAGGACGGCTCGGACAAACCCACGCGTACACTCGTCGATCGTGCGCCGAGTGGCGCGCGCGTCGAGCTCGTCGTGAAGGAGACGCCCTTCTACGCCGAGAGCGGCGGTCAGGTCGGCGACATCGGCGTGATCACGGCGGGCGATCTGAAGTTCCACGTCGGCGACACGCAGCGCCCGCTCACAGGGCTCGTGGTGCACGAGGGCGAGATCGAATCGGGCGAGGTGAAGGTGGGGGAGAAGGTCTCGCTCGTGGTTGATCACGCCGCGCGCTCGGCCACGCGGCGCAACCACTCCGCGACGCACCTGCTCCACTGGGCCCTGCGCAAGGTGCTCGGCGAGCACGCCCAGCAGAAGGGCTCGCGCGTGGGGCCCGACATGCTCCGCTTCGACTTCGCGCACAACAAGCCGCTCACGCGCGAGGAGATCGAGCGCATCGAGGACCTCGTGAACAACAAGGTCCTGGAGAACGCGCCCGTCCTCACGGAGGTCCTGCCCGTCGACGAGGCGCGCAAGCGCGGCGCCGTCGCGATCTTCGAGGAGAAGTACGGCGACGTCGTTCGTATGCTGACGATGACCCAGGACTCGATCGAGCTCTGCGGCGGCACACACGCGCGGGCGCTCGGCGACATCGGCCTGTTCAAGATCACGGGCGAGGGCGGCGTCGCGGCGGGCGTGCGGCGTGTCTTCGCGGCGACGGGCAAGAACGCGCTCGGTTACGTGCGTGGCCTCGAGGACGACATCCAGAAGGCGCGCCAGGTCGCCAAGGCGCAGGGCGGTGATCTCGCGGAGAAGATCGGCAAGATCGTCGCGCACGAGCGGGAGCTCGAGAAGAAGCTCGCCGAGCTCGAGCGCAGGCTCATCGAGGGCGGCGGGCCCGGCGGCGGCGGCGGCGGCGGCGGGATCGACGCGATGCTCGCCGAGGCGCGCGACGTCTCGGGCATCAAGGTCCTCGCGCGGCGTATGCCCGACGGCACGCAAGCGGCGGCGCTGCGCGAGATCGCCGAGAAGCTCCGGGACAAACTCGGTGAGACGAGCCTCGTGCTCGTCGGCGCCGTGGACGCGGGCAAGGCGCAGCTCACCGTGATGGTGTCGAAGGCCGCGACGGGCCGGGTGAAGGCCGGCGACGTGATCAAGAACGTGGCCGCGATCGTGGGCGGTCGCGGCGGCGGCCGGCCCGACATGGCGCAAGCCGGCGGCCCCGAGGTCGGCAAGCTCGACGAGGCGATCGCGGCGACCTACGGCGAGGTCGAGCGGCTCGTCACGGCGTAGCCCTCCTGCGCAACGCCGCCCCGAGTACCTCAACCCACACATGAGCGCCCGCGCCAGCACGGAGGACATTCCGATATGTCCTCGGTGTTGCTCTTACGGCCCCTTTGCCCTAGTGTCGTTCCCCACGACGAGGGGATGGGGATGAGTTTCGATAGGGACGCGCTCGCGGCGCAGGTGGCGGAGCTCCAGCGCCAGAATGCAGAGCTCGCGGCGGAGCTGCACTACACCACGCAGATGTACGCCACGCTGGTGGAGGACCAGCGCGAGCTCATCTGCCGGTTTCACAAGGACGGCAGGCTCGAATTCGTCAACGACGCTTATTGCCGTTTCTTCGGCAAGACGCGCGACGAGCTGGTCGGCCGCCATTTCGCGCCGCTGATCCCGGACGAGGACAAACCCATCATCGACGACGTGCTCGCCCGGCTCGGGCCGAAGGAGCCCGTCCTCACCTGCGAGCACCGGGTGCTGACGCCCGGCGGCGAGGTGCGCTGGATCAACTGGATCGATCGCACGCTCTTCGACGACGCGGGCAACGTCGCGGGGTTTCAGGCCGTCGGAATCGACGTCACCGATCGCCGCCTCGCGGAGGATCACGCCTTGCGGAACGAGGTGTTACGCGCGGAGCTCATCGCGGCGCAGGAGCAGGCGCTGCGGGAGCTCGCGGCGCCGCTCATCCCCATCGCCGACGACGTCCTCGCCATGCCGCTCGTGGGTCGCATCGACGAGAAGCGCGCGCAGCTCGTGCTGGAGACGTTGCTCGAGGGGGTCGTGAACGCGGCCGCGGAGACGGTGCTGCTCGACGTGACGGGCATCACGACGATTGACACCCAGGTCGCCGAGGCGCTCGTGCGCACGGCGCGGGCCGTCAACCTCCTCGGCGCCCGCGCCGTCCTGACCGGCATTCAGCCGCACGTGGCGCAGACCCTCGTGACGATGGGCATCGAGGTCCACGGCATGATCACGGTGCGCAGCCTGAAAGACGGGATCGCGTGGGCGATGAAGGAGCGCGGCAAGGGCAAGAAGCGCGCGCCTTCCCGCCCCATCTGATTCACTTTTTTGCGTCGGTCACCCCGAGCCTGTCGAGCAGCCACGCATACTTGAACGCCATCTCCTGCATTTTCTCGTAACGGCCCGATTTGCCTCCGTGCCCGGCCGGCTCGAGGTGGGTCCGCAGGAGCAGCGGGTTTGCGTCCGTCTTCATCTCGCGCAGCTTGGCCACCCATTTCGCGGGCTCCCAGTACATCACCTGGCTGTCGTTGTACGACGTGTTCACGAGGATCGACGGGTAGGCCTTCCGCGCCACGTTCTCGTAGGGGCTGTAGCGCGCGATGTACTCGAATTCGTCCTTCTTCTTGGGGTTCCCCCACTCCTCGAACTCCTGCACCGTGAGCGGGAGGGACTCGTCGAGCATCGTGTTGATCACGTCGACGAACGGGACGTCGGCGATCGCCGCTCGATAAAGATCGGGGCGCATGTTGAGCACCGCGCCCACGAGCAGCCCGCCCGCGCTCCCGCCCTGGATCGCGATTCGATCCTTCGCGGCCCAGCCCATCTGCGCGAGCCCCTCGGTCACGTCCACGAAATCGGTGAACGTGTTCATCTTCGTCTTCATGCGCCCGGCCTCGTGCCACGTCTCGCCGAGCTCCCCGCCGCCGCGGATATGGGCGATCGCGCAGACGACGCCGCGATCCACGAGCGAGAACGCCGGGGCCGAGAACAGCGGGAAGATGGGGAACCCGTAGGACCCGTACGCATAAAGGAAGAGCGGGCTCTTCCCGTCCGGGCTCGTGCCCTTCTTGTAAAGCAACGAGACCGGGATCTTCGTGCCGTCCTTCGCCGTCGCGTGCACGCGCTTCGACGCGTACCGGCTGGGATCGTAGTTCGGGACCTCCTGTCGCTTCTTCAGCACGAGCGCGCGCTTCTTCGGTTCGTAATCGTAGACCGTGGAGGGCGTCGTCGGTGATTCGAAGCGGAACCTGTAGGTCGTCGCGTCGAATTCGCGGTTCTCCCCCTGCCGCAACGTGAAGATCGGCTCGGGCAGGCTGATCCGGTGCGAACCGCCGAGCGTGAGCTTCTTCGGGTCGAGCACCCGGATCTGGCGCAGGCCGTCCTCGCGCTCGAAGGCCACGGCGAACGTCGAGAAGAGCTCGACCGACTCGATCATCACGCCCTGCCGGTGCGGGATCGTCTCCTTCCACGACGACCGCCCCGGGGACGCGACCTTCGTCACGACGAGCCGGTAGTTCGTCGATTTCGGCCCGCCCGGCGCCGCGGGGCTGTTCGTGCGGATCACGAGCTCGTCGCCCCGATGATCCACGTCGTACTCGTGATCCTGCGCCCGCGGCTCGACGAGCGTGAGCTCCGCCTTGGGTTTGTCCGCAGGGAGGAACCGGACCTCGCTCGTCGTGTGGCTGCTCGATTGGAGGAAGAGGAGCTGCTTGCTGCTCGATCGCGACGCATACAGGCGGAACCGCTCGTCCTTCTCCTCGTAGAGCAGCGCGTCCTTCGCCGCGTCCTCGCCGAGGGTGTGGCGGTAGAACCTGTACGAGCGCTTCGTGGTCGGATCCTCGACCGTATAAAAGAGCGTCTTGCCGTCCTTCGCGAACACGATCGACGTGACCCGCTCGGCCCGATCCGTGAGATCCTTGCCCGTCCGGAGGTCACGCACGTGGAGCACGAATTGCCGGAACCCCGTGGTGTCGAGGCCGTACGCGAGGAGATGGCCGTCCGCGGAGAGGGCCATCGGCCCGAGGCCCACGTATTTCTCGGTCTTCGCGATCTCGTTCGGATCGATCACGATCTCCTCGGGCGCCTTGTCCCCGCCCTTGACCGATTTGCGCGCGTAAATGGGGTACTGCTTCCCTTTTTCGGTGCGCGTGTAATAAAGATACGCGCCCTCCCGGAACGGCACCTCCACGTCGGACTCCTGGAGCCGGCCGAGCATCTCGCCGTAAATGCGCTCCTTCATCGGCGCGAGCGAGGCGGTCATGGCCTCGCTGTAGGCGTTCTCGGCGCGCAGGTGCGCGAGCACCTCGGGCGCGTCCTTCTTGCGCAGCCACGCATAATCGTCGACGAGCTTCAGGCCGTGCAGCTCGGTGACCTTCGGCTCCTTCCGCGCGACGGGCGCCGCCGGGCCCTTCGGGGCGGGCTTCTCCGCGGCGGCGGCGCTGGCCTGCGCCGAGGGCGCCTCCGGCGGCAGGCTCGGGCCCGGCGCGGGCGCCGGGTGGAGGCTCTCGCCCGAGCAGCCGAGGACCAGGAGCGCGAGGACGAACGAGGTGCGTCGGATCATCGCCCCGACGATACCACGCGCGGCGGGTCGAGCAGCCGGGAGCACCGAACCGTTCGGCGCCTGGTTGCGGAGATCGGGCCCCCCTCGGTATCGTAGGCGCCTGCCGCGGCCCAGCGACGCGGCAGCACGAGGAACACCATGTCGTATCGAGCGGGTGATGTCGTCGACGGTCGGTACAAGCTCCTCGACCTCATCGGCAGCGGCGGGCACGGGTACGTGTTCCGCGCCGAGGACATGGACCTCAGCGCGCCCGTGGCCGTGAAGTGCCTCTTGCCGAACATCACGAGCGAGCCCGTCTTCACGACCCGCATCGCGCGCGAGGCCCGCGCCATGGGCCTGCTCAGCGGCACGGCCGCGACGCAGATCCTCGCCTTCAACCGCTCCGACAACGGCACGCTCTACATCGTGATGGAGCTGCTCGAAGGCAAGGACCTCGAGGCCTACGTGCGCGGCGTCGAGGCCAAAGGCGCGCCCATGTCCATCGACAGCGCCCTCTCGATCATGCGGCCCGTCGCCGAGACGCTCTCCGCCGCGCACGCGCGCGGCATCGTCCACCGCGACGTCAAGCCCGCGAACATCTTCGTGCTCCGGACCCGCGCGCGAGGCCGCGTGCGGCTGCTCGACTTTGGCCTCGCCAAGGAGGTCGGAGGCTTCACGGTCACGCGCGACGGCACCATCGCCGGCTCGCCGACGTACATGGCCCCCGAGATCTGGGCCGGCAAACCCAAGGACCTCGATCACCGCGCCGACGTCTACTCGTTCGGCGCCGTCGTCTTCCGCATGCTCGGCAGCCGGCTGCCCTTCCCCGCGCGCAGGATGGTCGAGCTGCTCCGCGCCGTCTCGACCGACCCGCGCCCGAGCCTGCGCGCGCTCCGCCCCGATCTGCCCGAGGCCGTGGACCCCTGGGTCGCGCGGGTGCTCGCGAGCCAGCCGGCGAACCGGTACCCGTCGATGCAAGAGGCGTGGGCCGAGCTCTGCGCGGCGCTCGGTCGACCCGCGGAGCTGCCTGACGACGACGTATAGGCGCCCTCGGCGTCGCTTGAATCGCCGTTTGTCTCCCTCTAGGCTCGACCCATGTCGGACTCCGGCGCGGACACGGTGTCGATCGTCGCCCTCGCCCCCGCGCAGCTCTTCCATGGGCGGTACCGCATCGTGCGCAGCATCCGCATGGGCGGCATGGGCGCGGTCTACGAGGCGACGGACGAGCGCACGGCCGGCCGCCGCGCCCTGAAGATCATCCACCCGAACCTGCTCGCCGAGCACGCGGACTTCAAGCCGCGCTTCGAACGCGAGGCGAGGATCCTCGGCGAGCTCGAGAGTGATCACATCGTCCGCGTCATCGACGCCGGCGTGGACGGCCCCTCGGGGTTGCCCTTCCTCGCGATGGAGCTCCTGCGCGGCAAGGACCTCGGCGTCGTCGTGGCCGAAGAGGGCCCGCTCTCCCCGGCCGAGGTGCGCACCTACCTCGCGCAGGCCGCGTTCGCGCTCGACAAGACCCACGCCGCGGGCGTCGTGCACCGCGACATCAAGCCCGACAACCTCTTCCTCACGCACCGCGACGACGGCTCGCCGTGCATCAAGCTGCTCGACTTCGGCATCGCCAAGGCCGACGGCCACCTCGGCATCGGCATGCAGACGAAGACCATCCTCGGCAGCCCTTACTTCATGGCGCCCGAGCAGATCTTCATGGATCAGCCGATCGGCCCGGCCGTCGACGTCTACGCCCTCGGGCACACGGCCTACATGCTGCTCGTCGGCACGCCATACTGGTCCGAAGAGTTCGAGCGGGCCCCGTCGCTCATCACGCTCGCGCGTTGCCTCGAGAACCCGCTGCCCGAGCCACCCTCGGCGCGGGCGCAGCGCCGCCACGACGTGGCAATCCCCACGGCGCTCGACGCCTGGTTCGTGCGGTGCGTCGCGCGAAACCCCGAGGACCGGTTCCCGAGCGCGTCGGCCGCGATCGTCGCGCTCGCCGAGGCCCTCTTCCCCGCCGAGCTGCCGAGCCTGCTCCCTCCCGTGATGCCAGCGCGGGAACGGCTGCCCTCGGTGACGTTCGAGCCCGCGTCGAGCGCGCGTGGCTCGCGCCCCTCGAACCCGCCGCCGAGCGACGACGCGAGAAACCGACAAACCCGGCACTCGACGCCGCCGGCCTCGGGGGAGCGCCCGCGATCTTGGACGTCGCGGCCTCGCAGCGGCCACGTGATCCGCGTGGAGCGGGAGCGCAGGCTGGTGCGGCTCGAGGTCTGGGGTTTCTGGACGGTCGAGCAGGCGCGGGCCTACTACGACGAGTTCGCGCGTGTCACGCAGCCGCTCTGGGGCAAGCGCTGGCGCGTGCTCGCGAACACCGCGGAGTTCGCGGCCCAGAAGCCCGACGTGAGCGCGTTCGTGGAGCGGACGATGGAGGTCGCCCAGAAAAACGGCTGCGTGCGGGCGGCGAACATCGTCTCGAGCTCGCTCACGAAGATGCAGCTCGCCCGCATGTCGGCGGAGCAAGGCCTGCCCTCGTTCGCGTTTTTCCAGGACGAGGGCGAGGCGCTCGGCTGGCTGCTGAACGGGACCTAACCGAGCAAAAACTTCCGGATCCGCCCCGCGAGCCCCTCCGGGCTCGCCTGCTTCGTGCGGTCCTCGCGGCCCCGCTGACGCGCCGCGATGAGCAGGCCGAGCTCGACCACGAGCTGCGGGCGCGACTCGATGATCGGCGAGAGCGCCTGCTTGCTGATCTCGTAGAGCGTCGACTCGCACGTCGTGCGCACGGTCGCGGTGCGCTCGCCGCCGAGCAACAAGGCGACCTCGCCGAAGACCGCGCCGCGCTCGAGCGTCGCGACGGGCACGTCCTGGCCGCTCTGCTGGCGCACGAGGACCTCGACCGAACCCGAGGCGAGCACGAAGAGCGACGAGCCCCGCTCGCCCTCGCGCACCACCCGATCGTGCGGGCCGTAGACGACGGGGCGCGTCTTCTGCGCGAGCCTCTCGACCTCGCGATCGGTGAGCGGCTTGAAGACGGGCACGCGCCGGAGCAACGCGGCGATCTCCGCGTGCGTGGGCTCGGCGCCGAGCGAGACCGGCTCGGCCGCGTCGAGCCCGCCGCCGTAACCGTCGCGCCGCTGGAGCGCGTCGACGAGGGCGCTGTCGCCGCGCATGTAGGCCTCGAAGAGGCTCGCGGTGCGCGGGATGCACTCGTCGCCCGTGTGATCCATGAGCTGACGCTCGCGGGCGAACCGCGCGACCTCGTTCATCGATTGCCGGTACTGCCGGCACGCCGAGGGGAAGAGCCCGTCCTGATCGCCGAAGGCGCCCGTGAGCGACTCGGGCAGCGCGTAGCTGCCGAAGACGCCGCGCTGGTGCCACATGGCGAAGTCGCGCGTGCGCTTGTCGAGCCAGCCGAGCTCGGGGAACGCGGCGAGCCCGTTCTTCAGGACCGCGCGCTCGGCGTCGCGGAAGACGCGGTGCCAGGTCTCCTGCGCGTTGTCGACGTTTGGCCCGGCGAGCGCGATCGCGTGCTTGAGATCCTCGTGGTGCGCGTGGAGGAACGCGAGCGTCGCCTTCTGCTTGCGCAGGAGGTTCGTGAAGCTCACGGGCCCGGCCGCGAGCAGGTCCGACGAGCTCGGCACGATGTCGCGCATCGCCCAGACCTTCTTCCACGCCGCGACGTCGAGCCGCTCGCGGATCTTCTCGAAGACGGGGCTCTCCTCGAACACGGCGCGCTCGGCCGGCGAGAGCAAATCCGGGTGCACGTCGCGCACGGCCTCGAAGATGCCGAGGCACGTGAGCAGCTCGAGGTAGAGGCCGACCCGGAGCAACCACGCCGGATCGGGCAGGTTCCGGCGCTGCTCGCCGAGGTCCTGACGGATGGCGTGCAGGTAGAGCATCGCCTTGTCCATGCCGATCGTGAGGACCGGGAACCACGGGTGATACCCGACGTGCAGGTCCCCGATCCCCAGCGCGTCGGCCTGCATCGTCGTGTCGGCCGGGATGAGCCGCTCGAGCAGCCGCGCGTAGAGCGAGCCGAAGCGGCCCGTGTCGTAGATCTCGGCGTCGATCGTGTCCTCGGCGAGGTGCTTGCCGTCCGTGTGCAGGGCCAGCGTGACGCGGATCTTCTGGTGGAAGAGGTTCGCGAAGGTGAACGGATCGGCGCCGTCGGGCGTACGCGCGCGCAGGGGCTCGCCGACCTCGGACCAGGTGAAGCCGCGCGCGTCCGGGTCGTCCTCGCGGCGCGGGACGAGGCCCTGCGGGTTCAACGTCGCCGCGTAGACGGTCTTGTAGAACTCGCCCCACGACGCCTCCGCGATCGCGGGGAACGGGTAACCGGCGGCCGAGACGACCTGCGGCTTGAGCGCCACGTCCGTGAGCCCCGGGACGGGGCAAGGCGCGCCGTGGCCCTCGACGTGTGGCAGGAACGCGACCGACATGCGCACCTCGAACGTCCGCTGGAACGGCGCGACGTACGCGTAGAGATCCTTCACCTGGTAGAGCAGGACGAGGTCGTCGGCGGGCGGGTTGCGCGTGAGCGTCGACACGAGCCCTGCGTGTTCACTCGCGCCGAGCCCGGGGCCGAGCGCCTCGTCGATGGGCCTGCGCCCGGCCTCGAACGGGATGATCTCGATCGCCGGCTCGAGCTCGGCGGACTCCTCCATCGGGTCCTTGCGAGACTCGAGCTCGCGCATGTACGCGCGCACGAACGCGAGCTTGTCCTCCCAGGACATGCCCGCGACGGGGCTCAGGAGAAGGCGCTTGAAGAGCTTCTTGAAATCTCGGGGGTTTTGCATGCGCTGTCGCGATCACGCGCCTCGCGGGCGCGTGTTTCGAGCTCCTCGGCGAGGTCCGCGTAGAGCGAAGGATCCACTGGAAGCATGAACTCGCGGAAGGGATTTTCGGGGAGCCTGCGGACCCGCGCCCCCATGTCCCGGCAAAGATCGTCGATGTACTGGAAGTTATGGGGCACGACGCAGACGCCCACGAACCCGTCCGGCCGCTCGCGCCTTCGATAGGCGATCTGCTCGTCGACGCGGGCGATCATCTCGTCCCGCGGCGGGAGCTGCATCCGGCCGAGGAAGAGCTCGCAGAGCCAGCGCGCGCCGACCTCCGAGGTGAGCTGGCTGTAGAGGCTGTTCACGAAGCCGCAGAAGCCGAGGCCCGGCGCGTCGGGGTGGTAGAGGCCGCGGTAGAGGCGGAACGTGCCCTGCTCGTCCTGCACGGCGCGCTTCAGCGACGGCTCGAGGAAGGGGATCTCCTGCTTGAAGCCCGTGCCGAAGATCACGACGTCCGCCTCGATCCGCGCCCCGTTCGAGACCTCGACGCCTCCCTCGTGAAAACGCGTGATCTCGCCACGCGAGAGCTTCAACGTCCCGCGCTGCGCGGCCTCGTAGAAGCCGACGGGCGCCATGTTGAGGGTGCAGCCGACGCCGGAGAGCGGCAGCTCGGGCCGCAGGCCGGTCTTCGTGAGCCCGAGGTCCTTGTCGAGGGCGTCCATGACCCCGTTCCAGTAAAAGGCGACGAACTTGCTGGCCTTCTCGTGCAGCGCGCGCTCGAAGCCCTCGGCCTGCGGGTAGCGGAAAAACAGCTCGGAGAAGCGGTTCAGGAGCAAGAACTTCGTGTTCACGAGCCCGAAGAGGAACCGCGGCGCCTTCCAGCCGACGCTCCTGTGGACGAGCGTCACCTCGCGCGCGTGCGCCACCGCGGTCGCGGCCACGTCGCAGGCCGATTTCGAGAAACCCACGACGACGACCCGCTTGCCCCGAAGGACGTCGAGGTCGTGCAGCGCGGTCGTGTGCAGGACGACGCCGCCCTTCGCCTCGAAGGCCTCGCGCCCGGGGGCCTCGGGGATGAACGGCTGGCTGAAGAGCCCGCTCGAGATGATCACGTGGTCGAACGTGTGGGTCTTCTTCTCGGACGCGGGGGCGCCCACGGGCCGGGTGTCCACGGAGAACCCGCCCCCTTCGCGGCGGCGGATCTCGTCCACCTGGGTGCGGAGGCGGACGCGCGGCGTGACGCCGAAATGGTCGGCGTAGCTCGAGAGATATGCCTGGACCTGCGCGCCCTCGGGCCACTCGGGGTAGTGGCTCGGCATGGGGAAATCGGAGAATGCGTAGGTATCGCGGGCGTTCTGGGTCTGGAGGCCGGGGTAGCGGCGCGAGCGCGCCCACACGCCGCCGACCTCGTCCTCCTTCTCGAACACCGTGACGTCGAACCCGCTGCGCGAGAACGTCTTCGCAGAGACGAGCCCGCTCAACCCGCCCCCGATGATGCCGACCGAGACCATGCGCCCTCCGTGGTGGTGCAAGGAAGGATCGGGAGGGTACGGCAAAGGCGGCGCCGCGTCACCTCACCAGGTGACGGGGAATGACCGCATCCCGTAGACCGTGGCGTCGTCCTTGAACGAGAGCTCCTCGAAAGGCACGGCGGGCTTGAGGCCGGGGATGCGCCGGAAGAGTGTGTTGATGACGATCTCGAGCTCCAGCCGGGCCAGGTTCTGGCCGAGGCACTGGTGCGGACCGAAGCCGAACGCGAGGTGTCTCCGCGTGCCGCGCGAGAGGTCGAGCTCGTCTGCCTTCTCGAAGACCTCCGGATCCCGGTTGCCCGTATTGGCGAGGAGGAGGACCCCCTCCCCGACCCGGACGGTCGCGCCGCCGATTTCCACGTCCGCCACGGCGACGCGGCCGAGCGCCGACTCCGCAATGGTAAAATACCGCAAGAGCTCCTCGACGGCGCCCGGGGTCTTCGAGGGGTCCTCCTGGAGGGCGGCGATCTTCTCCGGATGTTGCAAGAGCACGAGCGTGCTCAGCGAGATCATGTTCGCGGTGGTCTCGTGCCCGGCGAGGAGGAGCAGGAACGCCAGGCCGACCATGTCCTCGAAATCGATGCGGCCGGTCTCGTGGAGCTGCTTCTGGATCTGGCGGCTCAGGAGATCGTCGGCGGGGCTCTGCGCTTTGGCGCCGATGAGCTTGCCCAGGTACTGCATGAGCTCGATGACCGATTGCCGGACCACCTCGACCGGCGAATTTTGATTGACCAGGTGCCCGGAGCGCGCCTGGAAGAAATCGTGATCGGCGTAAGGCACGCCGAGCAGCTCGCAGATGACGAGCGAAGGCACCGGCAGCGAGAGCGCTTGCACGAGGTCGACCGGGCGCGGCCCGGCGAGCATGGCGTCGATATGCTCGTCCACGATCTCCTGGATGCGCGGCCCGAGCGCGGCGGCCCGGTGGACCGTGAACTCGCCGATCACGGCCCTTCGTGCATGCCCGTGCTCGGGCGGATCGAGCTCGAGCAGGAGCGGCTTGAGCCCGCTGTCATTGGGCTGCTCCTCGCGGGTCAGCCGGGGGAAGCCGGGGTGGCGGCGGTTCGAGCTGAACCGGGGATCCTGGAGGATCTCCCGGATGAGCTTGTGGCTCGAGACGGCCCACACCGTCGACCCGTTGGGCAGCTCGACCTTGGCGATGGGCGCCTCCTCGCGGAGCTTTTGGTGCTCCGCAGGCGGCGCGAACGGGCAGGTCCGGGTCATGGGAAGCGTCGGAACGGCAGCGGCTGTCATGGTTTTCTCCTCGATGCGGGGATCGGCTCGTGCGGGGCTCACCAGGTCACGGGGAACTCGTGCATGCCGTACACCAGCGCGTCTTCCTTGAAGGAGAGCTCCGACTCGGGCACGGCGGGGCGCAGCTCGGGGATACGCCGGAACAACGTGTCGATGACGATCTGCAGCTCCAGCCGGGCCAGGTTCTGGCCGAGGCACTGGTGCGGGCCGAAGCCGAAGGCCAGGTGATTGCGGGCGCCACGCGCGAGGTCGAGCGTATCCGCGTCCTCGAAGACCTCGGGATCGCGGTTTCCGACGTTGGCCAGCACGATGACGCCCTCCCCGGCCGGGATACGCACGCCGCCGAGCTCCACCTCCTCGGTCGTGACGCGACCGATGCCGCTCTCCGCGATGGTGAAATAACGCAGGAGCTCCTCGACGGCGGCCGGCGTCTTTTCGGGGTCCTTCCGGAGGGCCGCGAGCTTCTCGGGGTGCTTCAGGAGCACGAGCGTGCTCAGCGAGATCATGTTCGCCGTCGTCTCGTGCCCGGCGATGAGGAGGATGAAGGCGAGGTTGAGCATGGCGTCGTGATCGTACGTGCCCTCCTCGCGTAACTTCTGGATCTGCCGGCCGATGAGGTCGTCGGTTGGCTTCTCCTCCTTGTCGGTCACGAGCTTGTTCAGATACCCGAGGAGCTCGAAGAAGGCGCTCGCCTTCTCTTCCATCGGCGTGTTGCGATTCACGAGATTCGTGGAGCGCGTCTGGAAAAACGCGTGGTCGGCATAAGGCACGCCGAGCAGCTCGCAGATCACGAGGGACGGCACGGGCAGGGAGAGCGCCTGCACCAGATCGACCGGGCGCGGCCCGGCCAGCATCACGCCGATGTGCTCGTCCACGATTTGCTGGATACGCGTCGCGAGCGCCGCGCTGCGCTTCACGGTGAATTCACCCACCACGGCCCGGCGCGCGGCCGCGTGCTCCTGCCCGTCCATGTCGATCAGAAACGGCCTCGGATTCAGCGGCGGCAGCACGAACGGCGTCAGGTGCGGAAAGCCGGGGTGGCGCCGGCTCGAGCTGAACCGCGGATCGGACAGGAGCGTCCGGATGTCCTCGTACCGGGTGACCGCCCAGGCCGTCGCGCCCGAGGGCAACTTGACCTTGGAGATGGGTGCCTCTTTTCGGAGCGCCTGGTGTTGCGCAGGCGGCGCGTAAGGGCAGGTCCTGGCAATGGCGAGCGGCGGAACGGGATCGGCTGACATGAATGCCACCTCCTGTGGGATCCCGAAACTAGCCGATCGGCTAGTGCATCGCAAGCCGATCGGCTAGGAGGTGACGCGTACGCGGCGAAGCGTTCGGAAAGCGTGCCGGACGGCGAGGAGCGGGCTACTGTCCCCGCGTTCCGCGAGGAGAGCGCAGATGGCCGGCCTTTCTGGAAGCGACACCCGAGCGAGGCTTCTCGACACCACGCTCCGGCTCTTCAGCGAGCGCGGGGTGGAGGGCACGTCGCTGCAGATGATCGCCGACGAGCTCGGCGTCACGAAGGCGGCCGTCTACTACCATTTCAAGACGAAGGACGAGATCATCGAGGCCGTCGCCGCGCCCGCGCTCCAGGAGCTCGACGCGGTGATCGAGCAGGCGCGGACGAAGCGGAGCCGGGGCGCGCAGATCGATCACGCGCTCGCCGGGTTCGTCGAGATCATCGTTCGCCAGCGCTTGCTGGTCGGCCTGTGGAACAGCGATCCCGGGATGCGGCGTGTCGTGAACCGGACGTTCCAGGCCCCCCAGGGCGAGGACCTGTCGACGAAGATGAGCACGGTCTTCGCGGGCCCGAGCCCGAGCCTCGCCGACGCGATCAGCGTGCACGTCATGCTGGCGGGGCTCGCGATGGCCGGCGGCGCCCCCGAATACGCGGGCATCGACGACGAGACCCTGCGAAGGCACCTGCTCGACGCGGGCAGGCGCCTGCTCGGGCGCCCCCGGCGTCAGACCTTCTTGTAAATCTCGCTCCCGCCGCCCACGAACTCGGCGCTTTTCTCCTTCATGCCACGCACGAGCGCCTTCTCCGGCAGGACCTCGCCCCTCTCGGCGGCGTATTTGCGCACGTCCTCGGTGATCTTCATCGAGCAGAAATGCGGGCCGCACATCGAGCAGAAATGGGCGACCTTCGCGTTCTCGCTGGGCAACGTCTCGTCGTGGAAGGCGCGGGCCCGCTCCGGATCGAGGCCGAGGTTGAACTGGTCCTCCCAGCGGAACTCGAAGCGCGCCTTGCTCATCGCGTCGTCGCGCGCCTGCGCGCCCGGGTGGCCCTTGGCGAGATCCGCCGCGTGCGCCGCGATCTTGTAGGTGATCACGCCCTCCTTCACGTCGTCGCGGTTCGGCAGGCCGAGGTGCTCCTTCGGCGTGACGTAACAGAGCATCGCCGTGCCGAACCAGCCGATCATGGCGGCGCCGATGCCACTCGTGAAATGGTCGTAGCCGGGCGCGATGTCCGTCGTGAGGGGCCCGAGCGTATAAAAAGGCGCCTCGTGGCAGATGCGCAATTGCTCGGTCATGTTGTGCTCGATCATGTGCATCGGCACGTGCCCCGGGCCCTCGATCATCACCTGCACGTCGTGCTTCCAGGCGATCTGCGTGAGCTCGCCGAGCGTCGCGAGCTCGGCCATCTGCGCCTCGTCGTTCGCGTCCGCGATCGAGCCGGGCCGCAGGCCGTCGCCGAGCGAGAAGCTCACGTCGTAGGCCCGCATGATCTCGCAGATCTCCTCGAAATGCGTGTAGAGGAAGTTCTCCTCGTGGTGCGCGAGGCACCATTTCGCGAGGATACTGCCGCCGCGCGAGACGATACCCGTCAATCGGTTCGCCGTGAGCGGGACGTAACGAAGGAGCACGCCCGCGTGGATCGTGAAGTAATCGACGCCCTGCTCGGCCTGCTCGATCAAGGTGTCGCGGTAGATCTCCCAGGTGAGGTCCTCGGCCTTGCCAGAGACCTTCTCGAGCGCCTGGTAAATGGGCACGGTGCCGATGGGCACGGGGGAGTTTCGCAGGATCCACTCGCGCGTCTCGTGGATGTTCCGGCCCGTGGACAGGTCCATCACGGTGTCGGCGCCCCAGCGGATCGCCCAGACCATCTTCTCGACCTCCTCCTCGATCGAGGAGGTGACGGCGCTGTTGCCGATGTTGGCGTTGATCTTCACGAGGAAGTTCCGCCCGATGATCATCGGCTCGAGCTCGGGGTGATTGACGTTCGCCGGGATGATGGCCCTGCCGCGGGCGACCTCGTCGCGGACGAACGCGGGCGTGATCCGCTCGGGGATCGCCGCGCCGAACGAGCGGCCCGGGTGCTGCTTGCGGATCCGCTCGGCCGCGCGCTGCTGCTCGCGCACGGCGACGAACTCCATCTCGGGCGTGATGATCCCGCGCCGCGCGTAATGCATCTGCGTGACGTTTTTCCCGGCCGCGGCGCGCAGCGGGCGGCGGCCCGCGTGGAAACGTAATGCGTCGAGGGAGGGATCCTCGAGGCGCTTCCGCCCATACGCCGAGCTCACGCCCGAGAGCTCCGTCACGTCCTCGCGCGAGCGGATCCACGCGGCGCGCAGGGGCGAGAGGCCCTTCTTCACGTCGATCTCGGCCTCGGGGTCGGTGTACGGGCCGCTCGTGTCGTAGACGCAGACGGGCGGGTTCGGCACGAGGCGCGCCGTATCGCCGTGCCCTTCCCGCGTCGGCGTTTGCTCGATTTCGCGCAGCGGGACGCGCAGGTCGGGGTGGAGGACGCCCGGCTGGTACGTCTTCTTCGATCCGGGCAGCGGCCCGCGCGTGATGGTCTGGAGGCGGGCCTCGTCGACCCGCTGCTGTTTCACCGTGCTCATGACACTTCCCTCCGCCGGTACGAACCGGTTCAGGTTCCGAGGGTTCGGCCCGCCCGCAAATCACGAGAGGCCGTCTCAGCCAGAGGCTCCCCTAGGTCGAGCCGACGGTCTGATCGAAATGTGACGCGGCGTCAACGGCCGAACGACACGCCCGAGCGCGGCGGCTTGACGGCCCGGCCGGGCCGTGGTCCGCTCGCCCGCCTGCCATGCACCCGAATCAAGCCTTGATCGAACAATTTTATCGGTCCTTCCAGAAGCGCGACGCCGAAGGAATGGTCGCCTGTTATCACCCGGACGTCGTCTTCACGGACCCGGCCTTCGGCGAGCTCCGCGGGGCCGAGGCGCGCGGGATGTGGCGCATGCTCTGCGAGCGAGGGAAAGACCTCGAGCTCGAATTCAGCGACGTGCGCGCCGATGATTCCACGGGAAGCGCGCACTGGGAGGCGAGGTACACGTTCTCGGCGTCGGGCCGGAAGGTGCACAACGTGATCGACGCCTCCTTCGAATGCAGGGACGGCAAGATCACGCGCCACACGGACCGATTCAGTTTCTGGCGCTGGAGCCGGATGGCGCTCGGCCCCGCGGGGCTCGTCCTCGGGTGGACGCCGTTCCTGCAGAACAAGGTCCGCACCATGGCAAAGAAGGGGCTCGCCGAGTACATGGCGACGCACCCCGAGGGCTGAGACTTCGACGCGACGCGTTAGAGATTTCGTCGACCTTCCGTCCGTCGACGTCTTCCTGCCGGACCACGACGTCTTCCTGGCAAAGAAGCAACACATTTCCCGCGTGGAAGACGTCGTGGCTCGCTTATCATCGACCGTATGCGTTTTCGTCGGCTGCTCCCGCTCTGCTTCCTCCCCGCGCTCCACCTCTTCGTCCCCGGCTGCTCGGTCGACGTCGCCGAGTTCGACATCGCGGACGCCGTCGCCACGATCGACACGCGGGCCAGGCCCGGCGACGTGGTGAACGTGCAGGTCGACGCGCGAAACAGCGGGCAAGCGACGTGGGTGCCCGGCGAGGTGACGCTCGCGCTCGGCGAAGGACAGGCGTTCCCGAGCGCGTCGCTCGCGCTCGCGGGTGAGGTCGAGCCGGGCGCGAGGGGCACGTTCACGGGCAAGTTGACGTCCCCCGTGCGCACGGGCCTCTTCAAGCTGAACCTCGACGCCAACTACGAGGGCGCGCGGTTCGGCGACACGATCACGACGCCCGCCACGGAGCTCACCTGCAGCGACGGCGTCTACTGCAACGGCGCGGAGCGGCTCGTCGCGGGCCAGTGCGTGAGCGGGACGAACCCGTGCGACGACGGCGCCGAATGCACGACGGACACCTGCGACGAGGCGAAGGACACCTGCGCGCACGAGCTCGGCCCGAGCTGCGCGGCGTGCACGTCGGATTGCACGCCCGATTGCACGGGCAAGGCCTGCGGCGACGACGGCTGCGGCGGGGTCTGCGCGACCTGCCCCGCGGGCGAGGCGTGCGTGAACGCGACGAACGAGTGCAAACCCGCGAACCAGCCCGGATCCTGCGCGGCGCCGCTCGAGCTGCTCCCGGCGGGCACGGCGCTGCTCGGGGTCCACCAGATCCAGGGGGACACGACCGGCGGCCTGCACGAGTCCGTGCCGACGTGTAATTCGACGAGCACCGCGGCGGAGACGGTCTACACGTTCACGCTGACGGAGAAGATGGGCATCGAGGCGCGCGTCTCCGGCTACGACACGGTGATCCACCTCCGGAAGGACGACACGGCGACGCCCGGGAACGAATGCATCGGCTACAACACCGCCGCGAACGCGGGCTGCAGCGACGACGCCTCGCCGCCCGGCGATTACGGCTCGCGCGTGGACGCGGCGCTCGATCCGGGGACGTATTACCTCATCGTCGACGGGTTCGACGCCTCGCAATACGGCCCGTTCGATCTGCAGGTGAAGTTCACGGTGGACGGCTGCGTCCCGCATTGCGACGGCCTGTTCTGCGGCACGGACGACGGCTGCGGCGGCGACTGCGGGACCTGCCCCGCGGGCGAGGCGTGCACGGCCGAGGGCCGCTGCCGGCCCGACCCGTGCGTGCCCGACTGCGGGGGCAAGCAATGCGGCGACGACGGCTGCGGCGGGACGTGCGGCACCTGCGCGGAGGGCTCGCTCTGCGTGCCGGCGACGTCGAAATGCCAGGTCTTCGCGGACTGCGACAACGAGGCCCCGGTCTGCGATCCGCCCTGCGGCGCGGGCGAGTTCTGCGGGACGGACTGCGGCTGCCACGCGGCGAACGAGGCGATGCCGGACCTCGTGATCGACGAGAAGCGCCTCCTCGAGGAGATCCTCTTCGACGAGCTCGACGTGAGCGAGAACTCGTGCGCGTTCATCGAAGAGTGCGTGGGCGGGACGGGCAAGCGCAAGCTCCTGCGCTTCAGCGTGGAGGCGAAGAACCAGGGCATGGCGACCTTGACGGTGCCGCCGCCGGCGGAGCGGCCGGACCTCTTCCTCTTCTCGCCCTGCCACGGCCATTACCACTTCAATGGCTTCGCGACGTACGCGCTGCTCGACAAGGACGGCAAGGAGATCGTGGCCGGGCGCAAGCAGGCGTATTGCATGGAGGACACGCAGCAGATCGCACAGGGCCCGAACGTGGGCTGCAACAAGATCTACTCCTGCGAGGATCAGGGCATCCAGCGCGGCTGGTCGGACCTCTACGGCAACACGCTCGATTGCCAGTGGCTCGACATCACGGACGTGGCGCCGGGGGAGTACTTCATCCAGGTGAAGCTGAACCCGAGCCGCGAGTTCGAGGAGGTGAGCCTCGACAACAACACGGCCACGGTGCCGGTGACCATCCAGTAATCACCATGCATTACAAGGACGGCCCCCGCCCCCGCCTGTTCGCGCACCGCGGCGCCTCCGGCGTGGCGCCCGAGAACACGCTGCCCGCCTTCGCCGCCGCGCTCGCGGCGGGGGCGGACCGCCTCGAGCTCGACGTGCACCTCACGGCCGACGAGGAGGTGATCGTGCTGCACGACGAGGACGTGGCGCGCACGACGGACGGGGCGGGGCCGGCCTCGAAGATGCGGCTCGGCGAGATCAAGGAGCTCGACGCGGGTCACCATTTCAGGGATCCGGACGGCGAGCTGCCGTTCCGGGGCCGCGGCATCCGGGTGCCGACGCTCGCGGAGCTCCTGACGTCGCTGCCGGACGTGCCGCTCAACATCGAGCTCAAGGTGGACGACGAGGCGCTGGTCTCGGCGGTGAAATGGCTGCTCGATCGGCACGACGCGCGGGAGCGGGTGCTCTTGACGGCGGAGCCGGGGTCCTTGATGGCGAAGATCCGGCGGCGGATGCCGGCGGTCTTGACGGGGATGTGTCTGCCCGAGTCGCTGGAGTTTCTCTGCAATGGCGGAAACCCGGGCTACGTGGCGCGGGGGTTCGCGCTCCAGGTGCCGACGGACCACGCGGGGATCCCGATCGTGACGCCACATTTCGTGGCCGTCGCGCACGCGTGCGGGCTGGAGGTGCACGCGTGGGTGATCAACGACGAGGCCGAGATGCGCGCGCTCCTCGCGATGGGCGTGGACGGGATCATGACGGATTTCCCGGAGATGGGCGCGCGCGTGTTCGGCCGCGGCGATTGACGCCGGACGGACGGGCGCCATGTCCTCTGCAGATGGGGCTGTCCGCCCGACCCTGTTGGTCGGGCGAGGCATTCCCTCGGAGGGGCATACCATGAAGATCCAGTTGACCATCGCCGCGGCGCTCCTTTCGGGCCTGCTCACGAGCGGGACGGCCAGCGCCTACTGCACGAACAATGCATTCCAGATGGGCTGGGACGCCGCGAACCAGGCGTGTACGGACATCGCGCAGGGGTACCTGCCCATGCCCACGGACCGGGGCTATCGCCGCCACATGGGCGCGGAGCCGGAGCAGACCTGTACGTGGCAGCAGGTCGTCGAGTGCAAGAACGCAATGGCCCAGTATCTCCGGCGGTTCCGGACGTGCAGCAACCTCATCCGGCGCAACATCCGGGTGACGAACGCGTCCGGCAGGACCATCGGCCGCGCGCAGGACGTCTGGCGCACCTACGTCAATACGACCTGCAACCTGCCGTAGTCGCGGCGATTCTAGAACTTGCCGCGCACCCAGCCGGTCGAGGACGTCACCGTCCGCTGCGAGTGCGGCGCCGCGTCGGGCGAGCGTTGCGAGAGGGGCGCCGCGTCGAAGCTGCGCTGCGACATGGGCGGGGCGTCCGTGTTGCGGGACGAGATCGACGCCGCGGTCAGGGGAGGCAAGGACTGGGACGAGGTGCCCGAGAGGGCCGGCAGCTCGGAGGAGCGCGGGACCCGCGGCGGGACGTCGGTGCGCGGGCCGGGCGGCGCCGTGCTCGGCCGGATGCTCTCCGGGGCGCGATCCCGCTTCTGCCACGTGCCATTCAGGTACTCTTCCACCCGCGACGCGAGCTCGTCGGCGTCGTTGGTCTTCGGGATGAACCCCGAGGCGCCCGTGCTCAAAACCAGGCTCTGCAGCTCACGCGCCGGCCGGTCGGAGTGAAACACGATGGGGCACGTGAGGATGCCCTTCTGGATCGCCACCTCGACCAGCTTACCCCCGGGCAGCGCCGGCATGTTCACGTCGACGAGCACGAGATCGGGCTGCTCGCGCGCGACCGCCGCCCCGAACCCGAAGGGCGAGTCGAGCGTGACGACCTCGAATCCACGGGATTGCAGGAGCAGCTTGACGAGCTCGCGGCAAATCTCGCTGTCGTCGACCACGAGAATCCGTCGCTTCGTCGCGCTCATCGATGCCTCTCGTCGGACGAGGGTGGGGTCCCGGGCGACATGCACGGGGCCATTGACGGTCATCGTATCCGACTCGCCCGAGCCACGGCAAGAAGGACGTAACCATAGGGCACGATTCACGCGCGCGGCGGAAAAACCGGGGGTATGGACGGACTCAGAATACCTCGGGCCGCACGAGCAGCACGTCCATCCCGTCGACACACACGATCTCCGCAGGGCATTCGTCAGCCGTGGGACAAAGCCGCGTGGCCAGGGCCGCCCAGGGCTCGCCGCCGCCACGCAAGGTGAAGCGGGCCTCGCCGCGCCGCACCTCGATCCGCACGCCCTCGCCGCTCCGCGCCCCGCCCGGGGGCGCCATATCGAAATATTCCACCGGATCGACGGCCGGCATCCCCCCCTCGGCCGGCACGACGCGGACGCCGCCGCTCGTCGCCACCGCGAGCACGAGATCCGCCCCCCGCGCCGGGAAACAGACAACAGGCAGGAGGTGGCTCGCCTGAGGGACGCGGATCCGGAGCGTCGCGCCCTGGCCGCGCCGCGTGCTGAGGGCGACGCGGCCGCCGACCCGCTGGATGGCGGCCCGCGCCGCGTCGAGGCCGATCCCGCGGCCCGAGACGTCCGTCACCTCGGTGCGCGTGCTCATCCCAGGGCGGAAGAGCAGCTCCGTCAGGTCGTCGTCCCGCGCGCGCGCGGCCCCCTCCGCCGTGGAGAGGCCGAGATCCACCACGCGCTCCCGCACGGCGTCGAAGTTCACGCCCGCGCCGTCGTCCTCGACGGACATCTCGACCTCGGCGCCCTTCTGCCGCGCCGAGACGACGATCGACGCGCGCTCGGGCTTGCCCGCGGCGCGCCGCACCTCGGGCCGCTCGACGCCGTGATCCACCGCGTTGCGGAGCGCGTGCAAGAGGACGACCTCCACCGCCTCGGCGACCTCGGCGCGCACGCGCACGTCGCCCACGTCGAAGGCCACGCGGACGTCCTTGCCGAGGCTCTCCGCGAGGGCCCGCGCCGCCTCCTCGTGAGGCGAGAGGCGCGGCGCGAGGGGGATGGCCGAGAGCGAGCCGACCTCCTCGGCGAGCGCGCGGAAGACGTCGCCGAGCCGGCCGCGCGCGCGCCCCGCCGCGACGTGCTCGACGAAGACCCGCGCCGCGAGGGCCGCGAGGCGCTGCTGCGTGACCATCGAGACTCGATCGGGCAGGTCGAAGGCGGCCGAGCGTGGCTCCGGGACGGGCACGGGCGCCTCGGGCTCGGCGTCGGCCGAGATCTCGGCGAGGACCTCCTCGATCTGCCGGACGAAGCCGTCGACGTCCATGCCCGCGGCGGGGGCCGCGTCCTTGCGCCGCAGGATCACGACCATGAAGCGGATGGCCATGGTGACGACGGGGTCGACGTCCTCGGGCACGCGCCGGCCGCGCCGCGCGACGGCCGCGACGAGGCCCTCGAGCGCGTGGCAGAGCGTGGCGAGCCCGCCGAAGTGCATCATCCGGGCCTCGCCCTTCAGCGTGTGCAGCTCCTGCTGCATCTCGGCCGCGAGCTCGAGCCCGCCCTCGCCGTGCATGAAGTTGCCCCAATGGCCCTCGACGCGATCGAGCCGCGTGAGCGCGACGCCGCGGAAGCGCACGACGAGCTCGCTGGGGAGCGCGGCCGAGCTCAAGGCTGCCCTCGCGACACGGCAGGATCGCACACGGGTTCGAACAACAACGGGCCCCCTTGCCGGGAGGCATCCTACCGAATCCGAAGGCGGAGCGTGAGCGCAATCAACGCTCGACGAGGACGGCGCGGCCCTGTAGGGTCGCGTCGGAGCCCAGCGCATGAGGAAGCCGTTCTCGATCGTGCTCTTCATGGCCGTCGGAATCGTGCCTCCCGCGGCGCGCGCGGCGGAGGGGGAGGCAAAGGCCGAGGGGCCGGGACGAACGGTCGACGACCGGCTCCGCGCGCTCGAGGAGGAGAACCGGCGCATGCGCGAGCGCGTCGCGGAGCTCGAGCGCGCGGCGAAGCAGAACGAGGCGGCGCGCGAGAAGGTGGCGAAGCTCGAGGACGACGCGAGCTTCTTCGACCAGCAGATCCAGAAGCTCCTGCCGATCGCGAGCAAGCTCGGGGGCTACCTCGACTTCGGTTTTTTCCGGGCGACGGGCACGGGGGCGGGGATACGGAGCGACATCGGGCACCGCCATTTCCCCGAGTGGCGGGGGGAGGTCCCGCAATCGTGGGTGTTTTACGGCGACCCGCTCTCGACGATGGTGAACGCGCGCGGCGAGCCCGCGGACACCGGCGAGTCGCGGGCGCTCACGTTCGACTCCGTCGATAGCGGCGGCAAATCGTCGTTCGCCGTGAACGCGCTCAACATGCAGCTCTTCGCGGCCCCGCGCGAGGATCTCACGCTGACGGCCTCGATCGACTTCGTGCCGCGGGCGAGGGACGTCTCGGCGCCGGGGGACCGGGCGCTCGGCGATTTCATCGACGTGAAGCTCGCCTACGCGGAGTACCTCGTGCCGATCGAGCGCTTCGAGCTCAGCCTCTATGCGGGGAAGTTCGATTCGGTGCTCGGCTGGGAGTACCGGAGCCGCGAGGCGCCCGACCGGCTCGGGGTGACGCCGTCCTTGCTCTGCCGATACACCTGCGGCTCGCCGCTCGGCGTGAAGGCGCGCGGGAAGTTCTGGGACGGGGCGATGATCCTGAACGTGGCCGTGACGAACGGGAGCCACGGGGCCGAGACGTTCCCATTTCACGGCGAGATCGACCGGAACGACTGGAAGACCGCGGCAGGCCGGATCGCCGCCCGCGCGCCGCTCGGCGCCGGGCTCGAGGTCGGGCTCTCGGGCTCGATCGGGGCGCAGGACCTGCAGAGCGCCGAGGACGCGCTGCACACGCACGTCGGCGTGGACCTGCACCTCGATTGGCGCGATTTCGACGTGACGGCCGAGCTCATGCAGGGCGTCGTCGACGGCAAGGCCGCGCCTGGAGAGGCGCCTTGCAGCCTCGCTCCTTGCCTGCGGTACCGCGGCGGTTACGTGCAGGCGGGCTACCGGGTCTTGAACTGGCTCACGCCGTATGCGCGGGTCGACGTGCGCGACGCGCTGCATCGAAGCGGCCGGAGCTTCGTCTATGTATCCCAGGCCCTTCGCGCGACGGCCGGGGTGCGGATGGAGCTCGGTCCCCATCTCCTCCTCAAGGCCGAGTACAATCTCAACCGCGAGCTGGGCCGCGCCCCCCAGTTTCCGAACGACGTGTTCACGAGCTCGATGCTCCTGAAATACTGACGACCCCGAGGAGAATGGCGCATGCGTGGTTGCTCTCGGCTCCTGGCTTTCGTGATCACCCTCGGCGCGGTGACGGCGCCGCTCGTCGCCTCGCGGGAGAGCCACGCCGAAGCGCCCGCCGCGGGCAACGTCGCGGGCGTGGTGACGGTCCTCGTGGACGACGCGCCGAAGGCTGATCGGTCGGGCGTGGTGGTCTACCTGGAGAACGCGCCCGGCGCGCCCGCCCCGGCCGGCAAGCGGCAGATCCGGCAGAAGAACCTCACGTTTTCGCCGGGCTTGATGGTCATCGTGAAGGGCACGACCGTCGAGTTCCCCAACGACGACAAGGTCTTCCACAACGTCTTTTCGGTCTCGAAGGCCGCGCGCTTCGATCTCGGGCTGTACAAGAGCGGCGAGAGCAAATCCGTCACGTTCCGCGAGGCGGGCGTGGTGGACGTCTACTGCAACATCCACCCGCAGATGGTCACGAAGATCAAGGTGCTCGACAACGGCTTCTACGCCGTGACGGGCAAGGATGGATCGTTCCAGATCAAGAACGTCCCCGCGGGGACGTATCCCATCGTCGCGTGGCACGCCCACGGGCAGGAGGCGCGCGGCGAGGTGACGATCGCGGCGGGCGGCGCGGCGTCGTTCCGGCCGACGGTGAAGGAAGGCGCGGCGCCGAAGCGGCACCTGAGAAAGGACGGGACGCCATACGGCCGCTACAAGTGACGGCGCTCGTCGCCTGCGTCGCCTGCGCCTGCGAGCCCTCCGCGCCGCGTGAGGGCGCCGCGCCCTCGAACCGAGCGGCCTCATCCGCCGCCGCCGCCTCGCCCTCCTCGGACAAACCGACGCCCCCGCCCCCGCGCGCCCGCGCGTTTCCAGCCGATCGATGCGGCGAGTGCCACGACACGCTCCACGCGGAGTGGAAGACGTCGGCGCACGCGGCGGCGCGTCGATCGCCGCTGTACGTGGCGATGCGGGAGCGCGCGAAGGACCCCGGCTGCGAGGCGTGCCACGCGCCGCTCGCGGCGCTGACGGATCCCGCGGAGATGGCGGTGGACGAGGGCGTGACGTGCGAGGCCTGCCACGCGATCCGCGAGGTCACGGAGAAGGGGGACAGGCCGCAGCTTTCGTTCGACCTCGAAGCAAATCGCAAATTCGGCCCGTACTGCGACGCGAAAGACAACTACTTCCACAAGATGGGCTGCGCGCCGTCGTTCCGCGAGGCGCGCATCTGCGGCGGTTGTCACGCGTTCTCGATGCCACTCGGCAGCGGCAAGAGCCTGCCGATCTTCACCGAGTACGCCGAGTGGCGCGCGTCGAGCTTCTCGATCTCCGGCACGGCCTGCCAGGAGTGCCACATGCCGGCGGAGCTGACCCACGCGGCGACGGGCGCGGAGCGGAAGGTGCGCGTGGGGCACCACGGGTTCATGGGCCAGGGAGGCGAGATCATCCGCAAGGCGCTCGGGATCGTGGCGTCGGCGGCCGAACGAGCGGGTAAACTCGAGGTCTCCGTGGTGCTGAAGAACGAAGGCGCAGGACACGCGGTGCCGTCCGGGATGCCAGGGAGGCAGGTCGTGGTGCGCGTCGAGGCGCGCGACGACGCGGGCCCTTCGCAAGCGCGCGAGGAGCGCGTGCTCGGGCGGGTGCTCGTGGACGACGCAGGGCGCGAGGTGCCGTTTTACGCGGCGCGGGCCGAGAAGAGCGACGAGCGGATCGCGGCGGGCGGGGCGCGGACGTTCACGTTCGAGCTCGACGCGCCGCGAGCAGGCTCGCTCGTGATCGAGGTCGCGTGGAGGAGCGCGTCGCCCGCGATCACGGCGGCGCTCGGCGTGCCGGCCGAGGAGCGATCGATGGGGAGGATCGAGATCCCGTTCGGCGAGAAACGAGCCGGCAAGGGGCGCGAGCACCTGCCGAAGACGGTGGTGATCAGGCCATGAAGCTCAGGAGCACGTTGCTCCTCTGGATCGTGCTCCTCATCGCGGCGATCACGGTCGCCACGGCGGGGAGCGCGGCGATCGTGCTGGAGCGGCGCGCGCGGGAGGAGCTCGGCGAGGCGCTCGAGCGAAGCGCGCGGGTCTTCGAGGCGCACCGCGGAGCGCGGCTGCGCGCGCACGCGGACAAGGCGCACGTCGTGGCGGAGGAGCCGCGGGTCAAGGCCGTGGTGGCGACGGAGGACGTGTCGCCGGAGACGGTGTACGGCGTGGCCGTCGAGCTGCGCAAAGCGGTGCAGAGTGATCTGTTCCTGATGACGGACGGAGCGGGGAGCCTGCTCGCGGACGTGGCCGATCCGAAGGCGTCGGGCTTCGACATGTCGAAGGATCCGATCGTCTCGGGCGCGCTGCGCGAAGGCGAGGCGTCGGGGCTCTGGACGAACGAGGGCAAGCTCTACGAGGTGGTCGCGCGGCGGCTCTCGTTCGGGACCGAGACGGTCGGCGTGCTCGTGCTGGGCTTCGCGCTCGGAGACGCGCTCGCAGAAGAGGTGCGTCTGCAGACGGGGAGCGTGGTGGCAGTGACGGACGGCCCCGCGGTGGTGGCGCACTCGAAGCTCGAAGATGGAACGGACGCGCCGGAGGAGGTGCTCCGCATGTTCACGGCGCCGGCCGCGGGCGAGGGCGGGCCGTACATCACGACGTCGCGGGCGCTCGGCGCGGGCACGGGCGCGGCGCGAACGGTCCACCTCGCGCGCTCGCTCGATCGAGCGCTCGCGACGTCGCGCGAGCTCGAAGCACGCGTGGCGCTCATCGCGCTCCTGGCGCTCGTGGCGGCGGCGGCGGTGGCGCTCGTGCTCTCGCGCAGGCTGTCGCGGCCGGTCGACGGGCTGATGGCGCTCGTGTCCGACGTGTCGAAGGGAAACCTCGACACGCAGGCGGCGACGTCCGGGCCGACGGAGCTCCGCGCGCTCGGAGAGGCGATGAACCGGATGGCGCGTGAGCTCGCGGAGTCGCGCAAGCAGATGGCCGCGAAGGAGCGGCTCGAGAAGGAGCTCGAGATCAGCGCGCGCATCCAGACGTCGATCCTGCCGCGGCGCCTCGACGTGCCGGGGCTCGAGGTGGCGGCGCGGATGATCCCGGCGAGCGAGGTCGGCGGCGACTACTACGACGTCTTCCCGGTGGAGGGAGGCGGCGTGCTCGCGATCGGCGACGTGGCGGGGCACGGGCTGCAATCGGGGCTCGTGATGCTCATGGTGCAGAGCGCGATCGCGGCGCTCGGCCGGGAAGACCCGAACGCGGCGCCGAAGGACATCGTGCGGGTCCTGAACCTCGTGCTTTACGACAACATCCGGAACCGGTTGCGCAACGACGAGCACGTGACGCTGACGGTGATGCGGTATCATCGGAGCGGCCGCGTGGTGTTCGCCGGCGCGCACGAGGACATCGTGATCCTGCGGGCGAGGACCGGGAAGGCCGAGATGATCCCCACGCTCGGGCCCTGGGTCGGCGCGATGCGTGACATCACGCGGACCGTGCAAGATGACGAGCTCGTCCTGGAAGACGGCGACGTGATGGTGCTCTATACGGACGGCGTGACGGAGGCGCGGAGCGCGTCGGGCGAGATGTACGGGATGAAGCGGCTCACGGAGCGGATCGAAGCGCTCGGGGCCGAGCCGGTGGAGAAGATCCGCGACGTGATCCTCGACGACGTGGCGGCCTTCGCGGAGGCCCAGGACGACGACGTGACGCTGCTCGTGTTGCGTTACCGAGCGATCGAGACGGCCGGGGCGGGTTAGGCTAGATTCTGCGGCAGATCCACGGCCGCGCCTGTTCGTGAGGACCGCGAGGACCGCGAGGACCGATGACCCTGACCCCAACCGCGTTCGAGCTTTCGTTCCAGCCCAACGTCGAGCTCATCTCGATCGTCCGGAGGTTCGTGTCCGACTTCTACGATCGGATGATCGAGGACCGAGACACCGTGTCGCGGATGGCGCTCGCGACCCACGAGCTGCTGGAGAACGCCGTCAAATACGCGAGCGACGGCGCGACGTTTTTGTCGATCACGTTCGAGCCCGGAGAGACGACGAGCACCGTCTCCATCCGGCTCGTGAACCGGGCGGACGCCGAACACATCGCCGCGGTCGCCGCTATCTTCGAAGAGATGAGCCGGCACGACGATCCCTTCAGCCACTACCAGGTCGCGATGGCGCGCAGCGCCAAGCGGAAGGTGGGCTCGGGGCTCGGTCTCGTGCGTGTACGTGCCGAAGGGGAGATGACGATGAGCCACACCATCGAGGACGACAGGGTCACGATCCTGGCGCAGACGACCGTCAGGGCGCGGAGGAGCTCGTGAGCGCGCTCGGGGATCTCTCGGTCTCGCTGCGCGACTTCGCCGCGAACGCCGACGCCGAGGGACAATCGCTCGTCCTCACCCTCTCGGGCAACGCGGACATGGCCGCGAAGGACAGCCTGGACGCGCTGCTGCCGCGCCTGCACGGCGAGGCGCTGCGGCTCGGCGCGGCCGAGGTGCGCGTGGATTTCCAGAAGCTCGAGTTCATGAACTCGTCCTGCTTCAAGAGCTTCGTGTCGTGGATCAGCGAGGTCGTCGATCTCGACCCGAGCAAGCAGTACAAGATCCGGCTCGCCTCGAACCCCGAGATGCACTGGCAACGACGGAGCCTGCACGCGCTGCGGTGCTTCGCGGTCGATCTCATCACCATCGAGCCGTGACGCCGACGCGATCGTTGGGGCTCAAATGAAAGAGGCCCGGCGAGGTTGGTCAGCACGCCGGGCCGCGCCCAAGCCTTCCAAGGAGACCGGGCTTTTTTCAACGTACGTCGGGAGCGCGACGTGTTGCAAGCCCATCACGGGTGGTGACGTATCGTCATCCGGAGGCGCGTGGCTCGTCCGCGGGAGGCCCGAACGAACGATACGTTTCGTTCCGTCGCCTCCCGACCGCGCGCGGATCCATCGCGTCACGCAAGGCATCGGCGACGAGGTACGAGCCGCCCACGGTCACGAGGAGCAGGAAGGCTGGCAGGACCAGCAAGCGGAGCGCCGCAGGGTTGCGCGCGCCTTCGGCGAGCGTCTCGCCCCACGACGCCGCCGACGTCGGCGCGCCCATCTCGAGGAACGAGATCGCCGCCTCGAGGAGCACGATGGAGGCCACGCCGAACACCGAGCTCACGGTGACGGGGCCGAGCGCGTTCGGGAGCACGTGACGCAAGAAGATCCGCGCCCGCGAGGCGCCGAGCGCGCGCGCCGCGAGCGCGTAGTCCTCCGACGCGCCACGCAAGGTCTCGGCATGCACGAGGCGCGCGACCTCCGCCCAGCGCACGAAGGCCACCGCGAGCACGAGCGAGAGGGCCGAGGGCTCACGCTCGATCGCACGCACGAGCGCGACGACGAGGATCGCCGGGAACGTATCGACAGTCTCGACGAGCCGCACGAGGATGTCCCGCGAGGTGCCGCCGCGGATGCCCGAGAGGCCGCCGAGGAGCACGCCGAGGAAGGCGCTCACGAGGACCGCGACGAGCGAGAGGCCGAGCGCGGTGCGAGCGCCGTAGACGAGGCGCGCGAAGAGGTCGCGGCCCTTCTCGTCGGTGCCGAGCGGATGCGCGCGGGACGAGGGCGCGAAGGGGCCGGCCGCGCTCGGCGCCGCGGGGCCGGATCGCACGAGCGGCCAGACGGTGAAGGCGCCGTCGTACGAGCGCGCGACCTCGTCCGCGGAGAGGTGCTCGTACCGATCGACGTGCACGATCGCAGGGAGGATCTCGACGCCACGTGGCCCGACGGCGAGGAGCGGCGCGGGCGCCGCGAGGATCTCGGCGAAGACACCGACGAGCACGAGCAATCCGAGCAGCGCGGCGCCGAGGCCCGCGCGGCGGCTCTGCGCGACGCGCCGGATCACGTTCGAGCGGTGGCTCATGCGCGCGACCTCTGACGCAGGATGCTCTGCGCGAGCCGAGGATCGAGCCGGGTGTACACGAGATCCGTCAGGATGACCCCGAGCGTCGCCGTCGCGGCCGTGAAGATCGAGACGGCCATGAGCCAGCTCGTGTCGCGCGATTGCACGGCGACGATCGTGGCCGCGCCGAGGCCCTCTAGGGCGAAGACGCGCTCGACGACGAAGGCGCCGCCGAGGGCCATCGGCGCCTCGAGCGTGGCGAGCGTGACGACCGGGAGGAGCGCGCTCGGGAGCGCATGCACGAAGAGGGCGCGCGCGCGGCTCGCCCCCCGCGCGAGCGAAGCACGCACGTGATCCTGCTCGAACGCCGACGCGAGGCCCACGCGAGCCTGGCGCGCCGGCGCGGCGACGAGGCCGAGGGCGAGGACGACCGTGGGCAAGAAGAGGCCGCCTCCGACGGAGGCGCGCGCGGCCAGGATCGCGAAGAAGGCGGTGGGGATCGCGTACAGCACGAGCACGATGGCGGCCGTGATCCCGTCACGACGTCGCCCGCGCGACGCGGCTCCGAGGAGCCCGATCGGCACGGCCGCCGCGTAGGCCAGGGCGATCGCGCCGAACACGAGCGTGAGCGTGACCGGCGCGCGCCGGAAGATGCCGTCGAGGACGGGCACGCCGTCGATGCCCACGCCGAGCCGACGCGTGACGGCGCCGAGCGCCCACTTGCCGTACCGCGTCTCGAGCACGATGGCCGCGAACCGCGAGGGGCCGTCGAGCGTCACGAAGTCGTTCTTGTAGACCATCCAGAACGAGGCCCATCGCTCGACACAGGCGAGCGCCGTCTCGTAGTCGTCGCCAGGCGAGATGCGATCTTCGCGGCCCGTGACGTGGGCGGCGATGTCGACGAGGGCCCGGGCGCGCTCGAACGAGGCGGCGTCGCTCGGGCGCTCGAGCGCGCCGAGGACGTCCTCCAACACGAAGGTGTCGAGATCGCGGAGCTCGGCCGCGCGCGAGGCGCTGCCGTACCGCGCGAGCCTGCGGACAGCGCTGCGCACGGAGGCGCGCCGGAACTCGATGCCGCGGTCGTCCCAGAAGCGGGTCCAGAAGGCCACCGCGCGCGCCGGATCCGAGAGCCTCTCGCCCGACAAACCCATACGCTCGCCGACCGGCGCGAGCGCGAGCGCGACCTCGGCGCGTGGCCCGACCGCGAGCGTGTCGAGCGCGGGCAGGACGTGAGGCAACGCCGCGCCGCCGAGCCGCGCGAGCTCGGCGCGCCCTCGGGCCTTCTGCTCGGCGTCACCCTCGACGATCGCGTGCATCGCGTCGCCTGCCCGCGCGCGCACGTCGCGCGTCCCGAAGTTGATGAACGTCGGCAGATCGAGGAAGCGCTCGCGGCGGAGGCGCGCGCGCTCGGACGGCGTGACGGGGAGCGACGGATCGTCCGTCGGATCGGGGACGTACGAGAGGAACAGGAACGTGACGAGCGAGACCCCGATCAACGTGGGCAGGATGAGCAGCAACCGTCGGAGCGCGAGCCTGAGCATCGTGACTACTTGAGCAGCGCCTCGACGAGATCGATCCGCATGCCGAACTTGTACGGCGAGGCCTTCACGACCTCCGTCTTTCGACCCGCGATCTTCTCCTCGCCCTCTTCGAGGTAGCCGCCCGAGTTCACCGCGATCACCTTGCCCTGGCCGCTCCACACGGGGCTGCCGTTCGAGCCGCGCGTGGTCGCGGCGTCGTGCTGCACGAGCCAGCTCTCCTGGTATGGCGCGGGCCGGCCGGACGCGCCCGTGACGCGGCCGATGTGCGCGGCGAGGAAGGTCGCGGCGGGGTTCGTCGTGTCCATCAAGCGACCGGGGAAGCCGATGAGGTAGACGTCATCCCCCGCGCCCATCGCCGAGAGCTCCTGCTTCGACGCGAGCTCCAGCACGACGGCCGAGCGGCCGCGGATGGTCACGACCCCGACGTCGGGCGTGATGCTGTCCTGATCGGCCGGGCGATAGCCGGGGTGCGTGCGCATCTCGATCACGTCGAAGCGCGCTTGCCCGCGCCCCTCGTTCTCCAGCGCGACCACCGAGCCCTTCGCCTTCGCCTCCCGGATGCAGTGCGCGCTCGTCGCGAGGATCGAGGGCCGGACGGCGAACGCGGTGCAGAAGCCCTCCCCCTTCGAGGCGAGCATGAAGATGCCCTTCTTCGACCGTTCGTAGAGGTTTCTGCCGAAGCTCGCGTTCGCCGGGTGCAGGTTGCCGAGCCGCCCCTCGATCTCCTTGCGGCGCGGATCCTCGGGCGGCATCTGCGCGAGCTCCTCGCGCAGGTGCTGGATCTCGTCCTGCGAGCGGGTGCTCCAGAAGATGAGCCCGCCGAGCGCGCCGAGCGCGACGACGAGCAGCCCGCCGAGCGCGTACGCGGTCCTCCGCTGCGACGCGGTCGCCGCCGTGACCTTCTGCTCGACGATCGCGTTGAGCTGCGCCGTCTGCCCGAGCTGCTTGTTCCGCCCGCTCGCCACGGCCACGGCCTGCGAGATCATCATCGCGATCGTCCGCTGCCCGACGCGCGCGCCCGCAGGAGGCGCAGGCTGCGGCATCGGCTGCGGCGCGAGCCGCTGCGCGACGGGCACGAGCTCGATCCGGATGCGCGGGCCTTTCGCGCCGAAGCTCACCTCGGTCCCCGCCGCGAGCGCGTGCCTCTGGATCCGCTGCCCGTTCGCGAACGTGCCGTTGCGGCTGCCGAGATCCACGACGAACCACGCGCCGCCCTCGCGGCGCAGCTCCGCGTGGTAGCCGCTCGCCTCTCGGTCGTGGTTCGCGTCGAAGACGACGTCGTTGTCCGGCGCGCGGCCGAGCCGCACGAGGTCACGCTCGAAGGTCTGCGCCGCACCTGCCCTGGCCCCGGCGACGTGCACGATGCGCAGGTTCACGGCGTGGGTACCCCGCGCACGAGGTCGATCCGCATGCCGATGCGGTAAGGAGACGCTTGCACGATCTTCGTCTTCTGCCCGGCGATGGAGATGTCTTCCTCGTCGTCCACGTGGGCCGCGTGGACGCCGATGACGTGCCCGTACTGGTTGAAGATGGGGCTGCCGCTGTTGCCGCCGCGCGTGATCGCGTCGTGCAGGATCACCGTGGCCTTGTCGGCCGACGTGGCCTGCTCGTCGAAGCCCATCAGCCGGCCGAGGTGCCCGCTCAAGAACGTCGCCGACGGGCTCACCGGATCCATCACCCGCCCTGGGAATCCGAGCACGTACACGTCGTCGCCAGGCCCGAGCGCGCGCAGCTCCGTGTCGCTCGCCAGCGTGACGGCCACGGGCAACGTGCCCTTCACGCGGAGCAGCGCCACGTCGGGCGTGTCGGCGCGCTTCGACTTCGTGTTGTACGTCGGGTGCGCGCGCTGCGCGATGACCTCGAGCTCGACCTTCCCGCCCGACTCGTTCTGCACGACCACGGGCTTTCCGCCGCGGGTCCCGCACGACGTGACGCAGTGGGCGTTGGTCACGAGCAGGCTCTTGCCGATCGCGAAGGCGCTGCAGCAGCCGCTGATGCGCCGGTTCTGCGTGTAGGCGAGGACGAAGAGCGCGCCCTTGTTCTGTTCGTAGATCTCGCGCCCCGAGAGCACCTTCGTCGGCAACGTCCCCACGGGCGCCTGCACCGGGCCCTGGTCGAGCCCCGCCTCGGCCGTGAGGATCGCCGCGGCGCGCTGCGAGCGGTAGACGACGATCGCCGCCACCACGAGCGCGACGAGCGTCATCACCACGCCGAACGTGAGCAGCGCGTTCAGCCGCGCGCCTCGCCGCGTCGCCTCCGCGACCTTCGCGTCGACGATCTGCGCGCTCTTATCGTGGCCCCTCGTCGCGTGCGCTACCGCGTTCTCGACGATGCGTTGCGCGGTCGCGACGTCGACCCGTCCGTCCGCGTCCATCGCCTCGCGCGGCAGCTCGCTCGGCATCCGGCGAGTATACGCTCTAGGGTTTGAGCAGGTAGTACCCGGCGATCGTGATGCACGCGAGCGCGCTCACGATCATCATCACGATGAGCCACTGCGGCGCGCCGTCGGTCGGGATGTGGATCGGATCGTCGGAGCCGTGCGAGCGCGGCCCGTACGAAGATGGACCCTCTCCGTCCTTCGAGGCGTCTTCCCGCCGCTCGGAGTCGCTCTCGCGGCGGTGCCCCTCGGAGGACGAGGACGGCAGCGGCGTGAGCGGCACCGAGATCTTCGGCTGATCGAGCTCCTTGACACGGCGGCTCGGATCGGGGGCCGAGAGCGAGCTCGGCGGCATGGGCTCGGGGAGCTGGTACTTGCGGTAGCGCAGCCCCGTGATGTCCTCTTCCGTCGGCTCGGGCAGCGCCTCGCCCTCGAACTTCGACACGACGACGGTGATGTTGTCGTGGCCGCCGGCCTGGTTCGCCCGATCGGTCAGCGTCTTGCAGATCTCGAGCGGGTCATCGACCGTGCGCAGGACCTCGCGGATCTCCTCGTTGCGCACCATGCCCGAGAGCCCGTCGGAGCAGAGCAGGAGCGTGTCGCCGCGCTTGAGCTCCACGAACGTGAGGTCCACCTGCACGCTGTCCGAGGTGCCGAGCGCCTGCAGGATGATGTTGTTGTGCTCGAAGGTCTCGGCCTCCTCCTCGGTGAGCTGACCGGCCTCGATGAGCTGGTTCACGAGCGACTGATCACGCGTGACCTGCACGAGCCTGTCGCCGCGCAGGATGTACGCGCGGCTGTCGCCGACCTGGCCGATGAAGAGGTGATCGTCGACGAGCGCCGCCACGGTGGACGTCGTGCCCATGCCGCGCCGCGTGCGATCGAGCTTCGCCTCGCTGAAGATGCGCAGGCCCGCCGACTCGATCGCGTGTACGAGGCGCGCGGCGATCTCGTCGTGATCCTTCGGCGGCTCGCCCGAGATCATCTTCTGGAAGATGATGTCGACCGCGAGCTGGCTGGCGACCTCGCCCGCCGCCGCGCCGCCCATGCCGTCGCAGACGCCGAGCAACACGCCGCGCTCGCCGACGAGCTGGTTTCGGTCCGTCTCCATCAAGCCGCGGCTCGCCTTCGTCAGGTCCGCGACGATGAAGTTGTCCTCGTTGTGCTCGCGCACCTGACCGACGTCCGTGCGACCGAACAAGCGGAGCTTGATCGGCGTGGGCTTCTCCACCTTGCGCTCGCTGGGTACACCCTGGGCGCTGTCCGCGGAGCGGTTCGAGTCGGGCTGCGTCTCTCGGGAGGCTTGTTCGCTCATGGGCTCACTACGAGAGGTCCACCCGGAACAGGTGCTGGCCGATGCGGAGGAAATCGCCGTTGTCGAGGGTCACGTCGGATCGGATCGCGACGTAGGTGCCGTTCGACGAGTCCAGATCCATGACCGTGAACTCGCCGCTCATCGGGCTCCTGCGGAGCACGGCGTGCCGCCTCGACAGGAACGGGTCGGCCGTGAAAACGATGTCTCCCACCTCTCGACCGATCACCGTTTCATCCCGGAACAAGTGGTAAACGTCGCGGGTCACGCCCTCGACCGTCCGCTGACAGAGCCGCGCGCGCCGCGGCGTCGAGGGAGACCCGAACAAAAGGGTCCCGTGCTGGGTTGCATGCCCGAGCCCTCGCTCCGCGTCGTTCACGGTTTCGAACTGTAACACTTCGAGGCCCAGGAGGAGCAAGTCGCCGTCCTTCAGCGCGTGCGGTTCCCGGATACGCCGGTAGACCCCGTTCGTGGAGTGAAGGTTCCGGAGGATCCAGTGACCACCCTGGGGCAGCAGGCGCGCATGCCGCGGGGAGACGTACAGATCGTCCGAGAGGAGGATGTCCCCCTCGGTCCGGCCCACGTCGACCTGCCGGTCCACGAGCGGAAACGACTTGCCTTCGCTGCCATCCTCCACGATCACGACGAGCCGGCCCGTCTGGAGGCGGCCCGGGGTGACCGAAGGGCTCGCGGGCGAAGGCGCCACGAAGGCCGACACCAGGCGCTCGTCCCGGCGGGTGGGGGTCGCCGACACGGGCTCGGCGAACGAGGGCTCGGCTTCGACGCGGACGGCCTTCTCCCCCTCGTCGAGCGGCGCGCCGCAGTACTTGCAGAAGCGCATGCCCTCGGCGGAGTGGCCATGGCACCGAGCGCAACGGACGAGGCGCGGAGGGCCGGTCCGGGCCGTCGCGATGCCCACGACGGGCGCGCCGATGATCTTGTCACCCGTGTCGTCGGGGTTCGCGACCGGAGCGCTCTCCGGGGTCGGCGCGGGCATCGAACGAGGAAGGACGGGCCGAGGCGCAGGGGCCGGCGCGGCAGGCACGGGGGAGAGGCGCGCGGGCGGCGCGGCGACCGAGTCGGGCTCGGGCTCGGACGCGCGACGGACCACCGCGGCCTCGGTCGGCGCCGCCGCGGGGCGACCGAGCGAGGCGCCACACGTCACGCAGAAGCGATACCCAGGCGGGTTCGACGAGCGGCAGCTCGGGCACGTCGTGATCGCGTCGGCGCCGAAGGAGACGGTGAACTGAAGCGCGGGGGCTTCGGGGCGGGAGCGCGGCTGGGAGGGCCTCGGGGACGAAGACGAGCCGCCGGACGTGGGGCTGCCAGACGCGGGGCTCCCCGACGTCGGGTTCGCGGACGTCGGGTTCGCGGACGTCGGGTTCGCGGACGTCGGGTTCGCCGAGGGAGCGGGGTTCGAAGCGATCGCGGGAGCGGAGCTCGGCTCGTCGTCCGAGGCGCGGGGCTCGGCGACGGCAGCGCGCTCGACGCGCTCCATGCCGTGGGGCGGCGTGGGCGGCACGCCGCGCCCTTGCCGGAGGCGCCTTCCACAATCGAGGCAAAACGTCAGGTTGTCGGCGTTTTCACGACCGCAGACGTCGCAGATCACAGCCGCGAGAGGACCGCGGAGGCGCTTTCGAGTCAAGTGCCCGAGCGCAAGATCGTCACGAAAAGGGGGGCGGCATGGCCCCTGCTTACCGCCTCCCGATCTCGCTGCGGAGCTCGAACTGGAACTCGGCGCCCAGGAAATGCGCGACCCCCGTGGCCCGGACGGCGCCCGCCGTGTCGGTCCAGCCGGCGATGAGCATGGGCCGGTAGACGAGGCCAAAGCCGAGGAGGGCGACCCGGGAGAGCTCGATTTCGACGCCGAGGCCACCGAAGAGCAGCCCGCCGCCCGTCTCGACGCCCCACTCGTTCCCATAAGCGAGCGCGCCGATCCCCCAGGAAGCGTAGGGCGCGGCGCGGGTCCCGAGGTCCGGCAGGTACCGCATCTCGAAGCGGAGCTGCTGGAAGATCCCGAGCCGGTAGAGGTTGCTCGAGTCCATCTTGGCGAACTGGTACGCGCCGCCGATGTACCAGGGACCTGCGGAGCGGTACCCGCCGCGGATCGCGAGGCCCCCGGCTCCGCCCAGGATACATGGCGCGGCCTTCCCACCTTGCGGCGCGCAGACCGCGCCCGGGTCGAGGTTCGTCTCGGCCACGATCGCCACGCCGTACTGAAAATACTCGACGTGGAGCGGCGGTGGACGGACGCCTCCGAGGCCACGCAGAGGCTCGTTGGCAGGAGGCAGCGAGGCGCTCGGCTCCCCGCGCGCCGGGCCGGAGGCGGCGAGCAGAGAGACGCAGAGGAGCAGACCGAAGGGCCGTCGCGCGCTCACCGGCGCTCACGCTACGCCCCTGGCCGGGGCCCCGCAACCACGCGCGGAGCGGCGTCGCGGACCGGCGTGACGCAGGCGGGCCGGCATCGCGTGCTCCCCTGCCCTTTCCGCTCGGGGCGCGGCCCCGGAAGGTCCGGCCCGACGTGAGGGGCGGGCGGGTCCTGGTCACGCGGCTCTCCGCCGCTCTCGCCTTGACGCGGCGCGCGCTCGCGCCATCGTCTCGGAAACCTTGATGCCGATCATCGGCGCGCTTGACGTCGCCATGGTTGGTCGCCTAAACGGAGCCACGCTCATGGAGATCCACCTCGACAAGCGTGCGGTTAAGCAGATCCGCCTCTCCGCTGCGGACGCGATCGACGAAGGCGACACCGAGGCCCTGCGCGAAGACGTCCTCGAGGCGTTCAGCGAAGAGCAGGTCGAAGAGATCGAGCGCCGGCTCGATAGCGGAGATTTTTTCGAGTTCTTGACCGACGTCCTCGACGAGTGGAGCGGCGACGACGTCGACGAGCTCTTCGAACTCCTCGAGACGCAGCTCGGAGAGATGGGCATCGATCTCAAGTACGAGCAGCGCGAAGAAGAGGACGAGGAAGAGGTCGATGACGATCTCGACGACGACGACGACGACCTCGACGACGACGACGAGGAGCTCGAGGAAGAGGACGACGAGGCAGACTGACGTCCGCCGTCAATCCCCGTCGCCGCTCGCCCCTCGCTCGATCTCTCGCTCGATGTAGCCCGCGCACGGCTTCTCGTTCGGCGCGGGCCTGATCTCGTCGCAGACGAGGTGCGCGCAGCGCGCGTATCGCGAGTCGAAAAAGTCCTTGCGTAAACGCTCGGCGAGGTCGCAGGCCTCGTCCTCGTCGCCGTCGTCGCGCGCGAGGCGCGCCTCTGCCCAGAGCGCGTCGTCGCGCAAGGTCGACGTCGGGTGATCCGTGGAGAGCTTGCGCAGCTCGCGGCGCGCGGCCGCGTGATCGTGCAGCTTGTCCCGGTAGAGCTCCGCGATCCGCATCTGCGCCGGCGAGTAGCGCGGCCGCTCGTAGCTGCCCGTGAGGTGCGCGGACTCGCGCGCGGCGAGCAGCGCGCGCAGGTGCGTGATCGCCGCCTCGTGCCGACCGAGCTTCTCCTCCATCAGCGAGGCGTGCCAGAGCGCGTCGTCCGTCAGCGTCCCGAACGGGTACGGATGCGCGCGCGCGATCGAGATGAACGCGTCGCGGGCCTCCGCGTGCCGGCCAAGGCGGTCGAGCGCGTGCGCCACCTCGTAGTCGACGTTCTCTTCGAGGTCCGTGTTCCGCAGGGCCCGCGCGGGCCCCTTCGCCCACGCGAGCACCGCCTCGTCGCCGCCTCGCTCGTGTTCATGCTCGACGAGCCGCTTCACGGCCCTGCGCGCGAGGCCGTGTTTCGTGTGCTTCGCGGTCGCGTCGAAGAGCATCGTGTAGCCGCGCTCCACGTCGCCGTGCTCGATCTCGAGGTCGGCGAGCTCGAACGCGGCGCGCCCCGCGCGAGGTCCGTCGGGCGAGGTCTCGGCGAGCCGCCGCAAGGTCGCCTTCGCCTCGGCGTGCGCCCCGCGCCGCTCGTGCATACGCGCCACGAGGAAGAGGGCCTCGTCGCGGTCCTTCACGCGCTCGGCCGCGCGCGCGGCCTCCTCGTAGCTCTTCGCGGCCTCCTCGTAGCGCCCCGCGTGGTAGGCCCTCTGCCCTGCGGCGAACGAGCGCTCGTACGCGTCGCCGAGGCTCGGCCCGCAGCCCGCGAGCCAGGACGCGAGGACGATGCCGGCGAGGCGCCTCGTGCTCACGCGGGCGTCGCCCCTCGCGTGAGCACCTCGCGCGTCGCGGCGGCGAGCGCGGCGGCGGCCTCGGCGACACGCGCGGCCGGCAGATCGAGGTGCGTCACCACGCGGACGCGCCGCGCGCCCGACGCGCCCACGAGCACGCCGCGCGAACGCGCCGCCGCGACGAGCTCGCCTGCCGCCACGGGCAGATCCACCTGCACGATGTTCGTCTCGACCTCGGGCACGGACGCGCCGGGCACCTCGCGGATCGCCTCAGCGATCGCGCGGGCCGCGGCGTGATCTTCGGCGAGGCGCGCGCGGTGATGCTCGAGCGCGTAGAGAGCGCCCGCGGCGAGCACGCCGATCTGCCGCATGCCGCCGCCGAGCATCTTCCGGAACCTACGGGCGCGTACGATCGTCTCCGCGTCTCCGCAGAGCGCGGAGCCCACCGGCGCGCCGAGGCCCTTCGAGAAGCAAATGCTCACCGTGTCGAAGGGCTCGCAGAGCTGCGCGACCGAGAGCCCTGTCGCGACGGACGCGTTCCACAGGCGCGCCCCGTCGAGGTGCATCACGAGCCCGTGGGCCCGCGCGACCTCGGCGATCGCCCGCACGTCGCGCTGCGGGAAGACCCGCCCTCCCGCTCGGTTGTGCGTGTTCTCCAGGGCGACGACGCGCGGCCGCGGGTGGTAGTCGTACGGCGGCTTGATGACCTCTTGCAGCTCGTCCGGCCCGAACAGCCCGCCGCGGCCGGCGATCTCGAACTGCACACCCGACCACGCGGCGCCTGCGCCCGACTCGTAGAACGCGCAGTGCGCGCCTTCGCCGATGATCACCTCGTCGCCGCGCTGCGTGTGGCAGAGCAGGGCGATCTGGTTGCCCATCGTCCCGCTCGGGACGAAGAGCGCCGCGGCCTTGCCGGTGATCTCGGCGATGAGCCTCTCCAGCCGCTCGGCCGTCGGGTCCTCCCCGTACACGTCGTCGCCCACCTCGGCGCGGGCCATGGCCTCCCGCATCGCGGCAGTGGGCCGCGTCACGGTATCCGACCGCAGATCGATCATGCCCCTACTTCGCCCGGAAGGAGCGCGCTTGGCAACGCCTTGTTTGCGGGAAAGCGGGCGTCACGGACGGACGCGGGCGTTCTAGCAGAAGAAGCACTTGTTCCGCTGGGGCGGCTCGATTTCGAACCGCACGCGGCCACATGTGTCACAAACGCACAGGTTTTGCGCGTAAAACTCTCGACGGCCGAGGATGTCGGAGACGAAGAGGCTCGTCACGATGTCGCTCAGGATGTCGTGGCTGCGCGGGCGCGGGACCCACTGCATTTCTTCGCCCACGACGACCCTGCGCACCCGGCCGGCGAAGATGGCGGCCGAGAGGAAGCGGTCGTCGACCGGGCTCTGGATCAGCCCGCGCAGGTGGCCGACCACGCGCGCGCGGGTGCGGACCAGGATGGCGGCCGTCTCGTCCGTCGGCGGCACCTCGGGCAAAAACGCGCTGCAATGCTTGTCGTTCGGCAAGGCGCCGAAGAGCGGCTCCTGGATCCGCCAGGGGCGGGCCATGTAGCCGGGATGCACGAGGTTGCGGTCGATCCACGAGCGCAGCTCTTCCCGGCACATCCGGCGCGAGGCGACGCCCTCGAGGAAGGTCAGGGCCGCGGCGAGCGTGTCGCTCGGCGGGGACAGCGGGCTGGGGCTCGTGATGCGACGGACGCCGCTGCCCCGGTTCGACGAAACGGGCCCCGGGTCGCTCGTGTCTGCGCTCTTCGTGGTGCCGAGAACGTTCCTGGGCGAGGGCCTCGTCGACATGGCGCAAAAACACGAGCAAGCGCTGGACCAGCCGTCGGGGCTCCGCTGTCGTCGCACGGCGGATGCCCAGGCTGAACGCCGGGGGCCCTGCGCGGCGGGGGGAGGGGGTGCGGGCGAGCAGCTATTGCCATGCGGCTCGGCAACGATTGCATTCCGACGGTGTCTCGACCGGCGCCGGTGTGCGGCGCGGGTACGGTCGTTCCAGGGTCGACGTCGTTTTCCTGCAATTGACCCTCCCTAGGGGCGATCTCCATTCTCTACAGATCGTACCGACCGTCCTCCATTCGTAGGAAACACGTGACCCGAGAATCGGACCCTCGGCGCCTCGGGGGGATGGCGCATGGATGGCCCGGAAATCGCGCCCGGCGGGCATCGTTAGCAAAAACACAACCACCCAGATCTCCGCGTGGATCGTGGATATCGCGCCATGGAACCGTCCGTCCTCGCCGCGCGTAAATGTCGACTCCGACCTCCTTTCGTCTCGGGCGAGCGCCTCTTCGCGAGCGTTTTCGCGGCGAGCGCCCGAGCCTCGACGTCCTGGTCGGAGATGGAGAGAGTGCTTTACATGACCAAGCGTGGACTTCTTTTCCTGGGTGCTTTGCTCGCTTCGACGTCCCTCCTCACGACGACGGGCTGCGGGGACGAGAACACCGGCGGCAACGGCGGTTCGGGCGGCTCCGGCGCGGCGGGCGGCATGGGCGGCAGCGGCGGCGGCGCGGGCGGCATGGGCGGCTCCGGCGGCGGCGCGGCGGCCGTCGACTGCGACAAGTATTGCACGGACATCGCCGCGGACTGTACGGGCGAATTTCAGCAGTATGCCGACAAGGCGAGCTGCATGGGCACGTGCGCGGGCCTCCCGGACACCGGCAAGGACGCCGACGCGGTCGGCAACACGATGCAGTGCCGCATCTACCACGCGAGCGTGGCGGCGACCGATCCGGCGCTGCACTGCCCGCACGCCGGGCCGAGCGGTGACAGCACGTGTGGCTCGCTCTGCCAGGCGTTCTGCTCCCTCGCGGTGGAGGCTTGCCCGACCCAGTGGCCGCAGGAGGGCGAATGCATGGAGTCGTGCATGGCCTGGACGGCCGCGGGCATGAAGTACAACGCGACGAACTTCACCGCCGGCAATACGACCGAGTGCCGCCTCTACCACCTCACGGTGGCGGCGACCGACGCGACGCAGGCGGCGACGCATTGCCCGCACACGATCGCGATGTCGGACACCTGCCAGTAATCGACGCGCCCTCGCGGAAGCGAGGCCGCTCCTTTCGAAGCCCCGCGCCGTCCGCGGGGCTTCGTCTTTTCAGGCGACGCCACGCCCGCCCGGTTGCGCTATTCTCCCGCAATGCCCCTTCTTCCCCCTCGCCTCGCGCCGCTCGCCCTCCTCTTTTTCCTCGCCGCCCTCGGCCCCGCGTGCACCGCGGAGCTCGAGGAAGGGTGCCTCGACGGTCAATGCGTCCCGCCCGGCCAGCCCCCCATCCCTCCCCTCCCGACGACCGGCTCGGGCGGCGGCGGAGGCGGCGGCGGGGACGTCGATGCCGGCGACGCTGGCCCGACCACCTGCGACGTCACCCCCGAGACCGGCGATTTCCCCTGCGATGTCTTCGCCGTCCTCCAGACCCACTGCCACACGTGCCATCAATCCCCGCCGGTCTCGGGCGCGCCTTACTCGCTGCTCACCTACGAGGACACCCGCGCGCTGCACGGCATGACCACGAAGCCTCGCTTCGTGCGTATGGCCGAGGTCGTCGAGAGTGGCTTCATGCCCCTCGGGGCCACGCTCCCCGAGGCGGAGAAGCAAACCCTGCTCGACTGGCTCACCACCTGCGGCCTGCCCGCTCCCGACGGAATGGGCTGCGAATGACGGACGCTCGCCCGCCGCCCATGACGCGGCTCGGGCGCTCATGACGCGCCGAGCCGATGCATTTCCCCGGGTTCGGTCGAGGCCCGCTCGTGCCACAATCCGCCGCATGCAAGCGCCCGCGGCAAAGGATACCTCCCCGCGCCAAGTCACGCTCACGATCGACGGCCGGAGCGTCACCGTCCCCGAGGGCACCACGATCTGGGAGGCCGCGAAGGCGCTCGGGATCAACATCCCGGTCCTCTGCCACGACGAGCGCCTCCGCCCCGTCGGCGTCTGTCGCCTTTGTGTCGTCGACGTCGGCGGCCGGACCCTCGCGGCCTCGTGCGTGCGGCCTTGCGAGCCGAACATGAAGGTCGCGACGGCCTCGCCCAAGGTCGAGCGCCAGCGCAAGGTCCTGCTCGAGCTGCTCATGAGCGATCAGCCCGAGGTCTGCCCCAAGGAGAGCACCACCGGCGGCAACGAGCTCCTCGCCCTCGCCCGCCGGTACGACGCCGACGGCAGCCGCTTGCCGCGTGGCCCCGCGCGCGGCGAGGACCCGTCCTCCAAGGTCATCGCCGTTCACCACGACGCCTGCATCCTCTGCGATCGTTGCGTCCGCGGCTGCGACGAGATCCAGCACAACGACGTCATCGGCCGGACGGGCAAGGGATACGGCGCGCGGATCGGCTTCGACCTCGATCGACCGATGGGCGAGAGCACGTGTGTCTCGTGCGGGGAATGTATGGCCGTCTGTCCCACCGGCGCGCTCGTCAACAAACCCGTGAGCGCCCCGCTCGCGCCGCGCGTGCATTTGAAGCAGGTCGACAGCGTTTGTCCTTATTGCGGCGTCGGCTGCGCGCTCACGTACAACGTCGACGAGGAGACGAATCGCATCGTGTACGTCGACGGCCGCGACGGCGAGGCGAACCACGAGCGGCTCTGCGTGAAGGGTCGTTATGGCTACGATTACGCCATGCACCCGCAGCGGCTCCAGAAGCCGCTCATCCGCGTGCGTTATCCGAAGGGCTCGCTCTCCGATGCATCGCAGAGCGCAACCGAGGCGCGCGGCGGGCGCCGGAAGGGCCACCTCGTCCGGTACGAGGACGTCCTGCCCGCGTTCCGCGAGGCGAGCTGGGAGGAGGCGCTCGACCTCGTGGCGAGCCGCCTGCGCGAAACACGAGACACGCACGGCCCCGCCGCGCTGGCCGGCTTCGGCTCGGCGAAATGCTCGATCGAGGAGGCGTACGTCTTCCAGAAGCTCGTGCGCGCCGCCTTCGGCACGAACAACGTCGACCATTGCACGCGCCTCTGCCACGCCTCGAGCGTCGCCGCGCTGCTCGAGACCATCGGCTCGGGCGCCGTCACGAACACGTTCGCCGGCATCGCCGAGGCCGACGTCGCGCTGCTCGCCGGCACCAATACGACGGCGAACCACCCCGTCGCCTCGTCCTTCTTCAAGCAGGCCGCGTCTCGAGGCACGAAGCTCATCGTCGTCGATCCGCGCCGCCCCGACGTCGCGCAGTACGCCTGGCGATATGCCCGCATCCGCCCCGGCACGGACGTCGCCTTCTACAATGGCCTCCTCCACGTCATCCTCGCCGAGGGCCTCTACCGCGCCGATTACGTCGAGAAACACACGACCGGCTTCGAGGCCCTGAAGGAGACCGTGGCCCGCTACAGCCCCGAGGTCGCGAGCGAGATCTGCGGCGTCGCGCCGGATCTCATCCGCGAGATCGCGCGGGCTTATGGCTCCGCCCGGGCGGCGATCACCTTCTGGGGCATGGGCATCTCCCAGCACACGCACGGCACGGACAACGCGCGTTGCCTCATCTCGCTTTGCCTCGTCACGGGCAACGTCGGCCGCCCCGGCACGGGCCTGCACCCCCTTCGCGGGCAAAACAACGTCCAGGGCGCGAGCGACGCCGGCCTCATCCCCATGATGTACCCCGATTACCAGCGCGTCTCCGACCCGGCCATCCGCGCCAAATTCGAAAAAGCCTGGGGCGTCCCGCTCGATCCGAAGCCCGGCCTCACGGTCACCGAGATCACGACGGCCGCGCTCGAGGGCAACCTCAAGGCCCTTTATTGCATGGGCGAGAACCCGTTCCTCTCGGACCCGAACGTGAACAAGGTGAAGAAGGCCCTCGGGAAGCTCGATTTCCTCGTCGTGCAGGACATCTTCCTCACCGAGACCGCCGAGTTCGCCGACGTCATCCTGCCGGCCACGAGTTACCTCGAAAAACTCGGCACCTACACGAACACCGACCGCCGCGTGCAGATCGGCCGCCCCGCCCTCGCGCCGCCGGGCGAGGCGCGGCTCGACTGGCAGATCGTCTGCGATATCTCGAGCCGCATGGGATACCCGATGCCCTACCAGCGGGTGGAGGAGATCTTCGACGAGTTCACCTCGCTCACGGACGCCTACCAGAACCTCGATTACGACATCCTCGGCAAGGAAGGCCGCCTCTGGCCGGCCCCGGATCGGGCGGCCGAGGACGGCGTCCAGATCCTCTTCGACGACGGCTTCCCCACCCCCGACGGCCGCGGGAAGCTCGTACCCTGCGAATACACCCCGGCCCGCGAGACGCCCGACGCCGAATACCCGTTCGTCCTGAACACCGGCCGCCTGCTCGAACACTGGCACACGGGCACGATGACCCGCCGCTCCTACGCCCTCGACGCCCTCGCCCCCGAGGCGTTTGTCGAGGTCCACCCCGAAGACCTCGAGCGGCTCGGGGTTCGTCCGGGCGAACGCGTCCGCGTGACCTCGCGCCGCGGCACGATCGAGCTCGTCGCGAAGCCGACCACGAAGGTCGGCGTCGGCAGCGTCTTCATCGCGTTCCATTTCCGCGAGGCCGCGGCCAACGTGCTCACGATCGACGCGATCGATCCCTTCGGGAAGATCCCCGAATTCAAGTTCTGCGCGGTGCGCCTCTCGCGCGCGGACGGGGACGGGCACGCCGCGGAGGCGGCGGAGTAACTCCAGGCAGGGTCCGCGCGGAGGCGCGAAGACAGAGTCTTCGCGTGAGCTGACGCGTCAGCGGTCCCGTTGACGTCACCCGCGCGCGATGGACGCGTCAGCCGCCCTCCACGGCCACACCCGCTCGAGCTTTTACCCGCTATTTTTGGCTTCCCGAGCGCTGGCCCGGTTCCTGCCCATGCTGCCTCCGACAACTGGAGGCACACGATGAATCCTGCGCATACCTTGGGCAAAGCGACGATGACGACGGGCCGATGGACGGCTGCGGGGCTCTGTTTGGCCTGCCTCGCGCCGGCGATGCTGGGTTGCGCGCCCGTGGACGAGATGGACGTCGAGGCGTGGGAGGAGGTCGAGGTGAGCGGCGGCTCCGACGTGGTGAACGAAGAGGAGAACGTCGCCGAGGCGACGGACGCGCTCACCTCGCTGGGGTTCTCGACGTTCGTCGGAGGAACGGAAGGCGTCTGGTACGGCAGGACGGGGGTGGACCCGGCGGGGAACGTGTACATGGCGGGCGAGCGCAACGGGGATATCTTCGTCGCCAAGTACAGCCCGAGCGGCGTGCTCCTGTGGACGGCGGCCTTCGGCGGCACCGGCACGGAGTTCGTCCAGGATATGGCGGTGGACGGCGCGGGGTGCGTGTACGTGCTCTCGAAGACCTTCTCGTACGGCCCGACGCAGCGGATCCTCGTCGCGAAGCTCAATGCCGCGGGCAATGCGCTCGTCTACTACAGCCGGTTCGGCGGTAGCGGTGACGATGAGCCGATGGGGATCGCCGTGGATCCCGCTGGAAACGCTTACGTGACGGGCTGGACGTATTCGAGCGATTTCCCTGTCACGCCCGGGGCCATGCAGAATACACGCCGCGGGGACACGGATGCATTCGTCACGAAGCTGAATGCGTCGGGCTCGAGCCTCGTGTACTCGACGTACCTCGGAGGGAGCGGCTCCGAGGACGCCATGGACATCGCCGTCGATGCGGCCGGGTATGCATACGTCGTCGGGAGCACGACCCCTCCGCCGAACGGCGTCGGGGTCCCCTTCCCGACGACGCCCGGCGCCTATCAGAGGGTCTACGGTCACCCCGGGTATGGTTCGGATGTCTTCGTCACCGAGCTCATCCCGAGCGGGGCGGCGCCTTATTATTCGACCCTGATCGGAGGGGACTCGGGCGACGCCGGTTACGGGATCGCGGTGGACAGCGCTTACAATGCCTACGTGCTCGGGCTCTCGGACTCCCCCAACTTCCCCACGACGCCGGGCGCGTTCCGCAGCGTGAAGAGCGGACCCGTCGGTGAATGGGACGTATTCGTGACGAAGGTCAACGAGCCGGGCAGCGCCATTGTGTACTCCACCTGGGTGGAGAGCGGCCTGAATCCGGGGGGCCACCCGCCCTACATCGCCGTGAGCAAAAGCGGAAAGGCGTACGTCGCGGGGATGACGGACTCGACCAGCCTCCCGGTGACGGTGAATGGGCTCCAGACGTCTTACCGCGGCGGCTGGATCGACGGATTCTTGATGGAGCTGAATGGTTCGGGATCGGCGGCGGCGTACGCGACGTATCTGGGCGGAACCAACACCGATTATGTGTACGGCCTCGCCGTCGATGGGTATGGAAGCGCCATCGTGACCGGCTGGACGAACTCCGCGGACTTCCCCATCCACAACGCCGCGCAGTCGACCCTCTACTTCGGCGGGGCCGGCTTCGTCACGAAGATCCTGGGCCCCTGACGCTCCTACGCCGCGGAGACGCGCCCGGCGGGATCACAAACCTCCGCGAGCAGCCGCTCCAGCATTTTGACGTCGAGCGGTTTCGCCAGGTGCCGGTCGAAGCCCGCCGCGCGCGAGAGCCTCCGATCCTCGGGCGAGGCATACCCCGTGAGCGCGATCAGCACCTTGCGCCGGTGCGCCGGATCCGCGCGCAGCACCCGCGCGACCTCGTAGCCGTTCATCCCGGGCAGACCGAGATCACACAGGATGACCTCCGGATCGAAGGAGCGCGCCATCTCGATCCCCTCGGGGCCGGAGTGGGCGACCACCACTTGCACGTTACGCCGCCCGACCGCGAGCGCCTCGGCGAGGCTCGAAGCGGCGTCGTGGTTGTCCTCGATGACCAGGATGCGGCCGCAGCGGTGCTCTTCGCGTTCCACGCTCGACGCGCCACGCGCGGCCGCGGGCTCCCGCGCGGGCAGCGTGATCGTGAAGCAGGAGCCCTTGCCCGGGCCGTCGCTCTCGGCGCGCACCTCGCCGCCGTGCAGCTCGACCAGGCCCCTGACCAGCGAGAGCCCGAGGCCGAGCCCGCCGCGGCTCCGCGCGATCGTCCGGTCGGCCTGCGTGAACGGATCGAAGAGCTTCGGCAGCATCTCCTTCGCGATCCCCATGCCCGTATCGCTCACGCAGAGCGAAGCGCGCTCCGGCCCGTCGAGCGACACCGACACCCGCACCCGCCCGCCGCGATCCGTGAACTTGGCCGCGTTGTGCAGCAAATTGCCCACGACCTGCGCGAGCCGCGTCGCGTCGCCGTTCACCCAGACGGGCCGCTCGGCGCGCTTGACGGAGAGCGTGACGCCGTTCTGCTCGAAGACCGAGCGGTGATCCTCGGCGGCGCGACGGACGAGCTCGCAGAGGTCGAGGGGCCCGTGCTGGAGCTCGATCTTGCCGCGTGAGATACGCGTCACGTCGAGCAGGTCGTCGATGAGCCGCGTCATGTGGACGATCTGCCGCTCGATCACGCGCTCGGCGCGCCTGGCCTGCTCGCTGCCGGGCGCGGCGCGGCCGAGGACGTAGAGGCTGTTGCGGACGGGGGCCAGGGGGTTTCGGAGCTCGTGCGAGAGCATGGCCAGAAACTCGTCTTTGCGCCGATCGGCCTCTCGTAATGCCTCGACGAGGGCGCGGTGGCGCTCCTCGCTCTCGTGCAGCGCCGCCAGCGAGGCGCGGGCCGCGGCGACGGCGCGCTCGGCCTCCCGCAACGATTGCTGGGCGAACACGCGCTCGGCCTGCGCGCGCCGCCGGGCCTGGCGCTCCGACTCCGCCGCCAGGATGACGACCGTGCCTGTCACGACGAACGCGACGAGCCTGAATACTTCGGCGAACCCGAACCCCGGCACGTGGTCGGCGGACGCCTCGGACCAGAAGCAGAAAGCGAACCCGATCGTGCACAGGCCGAGCGAAAACAGGCTCGGGAGGCTGCCCACCGCGAGGCTGAGCAGCGCGACGAGCCCGATCGGCGCCATCAGGAAAAGGCCGCCGAGCGGCCGCATCATCATTGCGCCGACGGCGACCGAGAGCCCGGCGACGGCGACCGCGAGCAGCCATGGTCCGATCGCGGCGAACCTGGAATGCGCGCGGAGGACTTCCGGGGTGGCAATTTGCTGCATTGGGAATCGAAAACGAGCGGGGACGCGGAACGTAACATACAGAGAGGGGCACGCCAGGCGAGGCGGGGACGTCCCTGTCGCTTTCGGTAAAACCCTCTCATGGCCGACGTCGCCCGGCGGCATCGCCACGGGGCGGGCTCGAGCGTGGGCGGCCGCGAGACCACAAAAAAACGAAAGGCCCCGATCTTTCGATCGGAGCCCCTCGGTCGCAGCGGCTCATAAGCCGAGTTCTGTGTCGCTCCAGGGTCACCCCCGGAGCGGCGGCGATCATTCCTCTAGGGCACGCATTGCTGCGTGCCTCGAGCAGCCAACCCGGAGGCATCGGACGGGCCATCCTCCCGGGACCTCTCGGTCCCATCGCCTCCCTATGCGGCCTTGCACCGGGTGGGGTTTGCCATGCCACCCCCGTTACCGGGGGCGCGGTGGGCTCTTACTCCACCGTTTCACCCTTACCGACTGGACGAGCACCACGAGGGCACCTTCGAGCCGGCGGTCTCTTCTCTGTTGCACTCTCCTCGAGATCACTCTCACCGGGCGTTACCCGGCACCCTGCCCTGCGGAGCTCGGACTTTCCTCCCGCGGAAGACCCGCCGGCGACCACCTGCTCCGCTGCGACAGGGGCGAAGATAACGCCCCCCGATCCGAAAGTCGAGGTGGTGAGGTGGGGACGAGATCAGGCCGCGAGGGGGAGCAGCCGATCGCGCAGCTTGCGCTTGGCGCGCGCCTCGAGCTGGCGGGCCCGCTCGCGCGAGACGCCGAGGCGCCTGCCAATCTCGGCGAGCGAGAGCTCCTCCTCTGGATCGGCCATCATGCGCGTCTCCACGATGTACCGCTCGCGTGGGTCGAGGTTCTGCACGGCCTGCTCGAGCCGCTCGCGCAGGAGCGCCCCCTCCTCGGCGCGCGAGAATCGCTCCTCTTGATCCTGGTCCTCGGCGACGAGCGTATCGACGAGCGAGCGCGCGCCGTCCTCGAAGACCTTCGTGTCGAGCGAGACGTCCCGGGCTTCGAGCCGGCGGGCCATCTCGACGACCTTCTCCGCGGGCGCGCCGAACTTCTCGGCGAGCATCTTGTCGCCCGCCTCGCCCTCGCCCACGAGCCCCGCGATACGCGCGCGCTCCCGGCGAAGGCGGAAAAACATCTTCGACCGGAGCGGCCCGGATCCGACGCCGACGAGGCTCCACGAATGAATGACGTGGTTCAGGATGTACGCACGGATCCAGTATGCCGCGTACGTGACGAACCGATTGCCTCGATCCGGGTCGTACTTGCGGATCGCGTGCACGATCCCGAAGTTCCCCTCGGCGATGAGATCGGCGAGAGGAATGCCATAACGCCGGTAGCTGATCGCGATGGACACGACATGCCGCAGGTTGGCGAGCGCCAGCTTCGCGGCGGCGCGCTCGTCGTTCCGATCCCGGAATGCACGGGCGAGCTCGACCTCCTCCTCGCGTGAGAGCTCCGGAATTTGCCGAACGTGCGCGATGTACCGAGAAACCGCGCTGCTTTGGTCTCGAGAGGTCTGCACGTCTTCCCTCATTCTCATGAAAGGTGCGATTGCCGTGGGGCGCACCGCGCCGTCGCTCGGGCCTGCCCGCCGTGGACGCCGTTTCGAGGGGGCCTTCGAGGACGTCGGCCCCGACGGACCAACTCCCTGCACGACTCACGCCGCCCGCAATTCGACTGGACCTGGTCCGCGCGTGGCACGCCCCTGGCTCACGGGGTGACATGGCCCCAGGAAGGAAGGACCATGGGTGCGGCATGGCTGCACGCTGTGCGACCGGAACGGTCGCGAGAGTGCGCTTCGGGCGAGGCCGAAGAACGCAGAAAACCGGGATTTGAAGGGGATTTCAGGAGCCCGCGGAGGGCCGAAGGAGCGCCCGTGACGAGCGCTCGGGCCGCCTCGGGCGTCGGCTCAGGCAGAGAACGAAGAGCCGCAGCCGCAGGTGCTCTTCACGTTCGGGTTCGAGAACTTGAAGCCCGAGCCGTGCAGGCCCTCGACGTAATCGATCTCCGTCCCCTCGAGGTACTGGTAGCTCAGGGGATCGATGTAGAGCTTGATGCCCTTGTCCTCGAACGTCTCGTCGAGGTCGGTCGGCTTGTCCTCGAAGTAGAGATCGTAGGAGAAGCCGGCGCAACCGCCGCCGATGACACGCAGACGCAGGCCCTGCCCCATGAGGTCCTCGGCCGTCGCAATCTCGACAACCTTCTCGGCCGCTTTTTGCGTGATGCTGATAGACATAGTTCTCCTCGTGGCCTCGTCCGGAGGAGCCATGGACGCGAGTTCGTGTGCGCCCGCAGAGCCCGCGCTGAGGCCGGCGGCTCCCAGACGCTCCCTAAGATAGGCAACCTCGAAACCACTTGCCAGTGGTAGATGACGCTACGGAACAAATCCTACGTATGAGGCTGCTGGGTCGGCGCGTGATCGTGGTGCGGGGGGCCGTTCCGGCGCCGGACGAGCGCGAAGTCCTGCGCGCGCTCCGGGTGCCTCACGCGGCGCGGCTCGCCGACATCGAAGAGCGCGGGGTGCGGGAGGCGATCGAGCTCGCGCGCCGCCGCGCGCTCGTGATGGCCACGTTCGAGGGGGTGTTTCGAACGGCCGAGGTCGAGCGTGTCGACGAGGACGAGGTGGTCGTGCGCGGGGCGCCGCCGGGCCTCTTGCGTTCGCCCGTGCTCGCGCGGCGGTTCGCCCGGGCGCGCGAGGTGGCGCTGACCGCGGTCACGCTCGGGGAGCGCTGGGACGAGGCGCTCGACGAGCTCGCGCGCCGGGGAGAGCCGGCGGAGGCGTGGTTCCTCGACATGCTGGGCACGTACCTCGTGGACCGGGCGGCGCGGGTGGTGGAGGCGCGTGTCGAGGCGGATCTGGCGCGGGCAGGGCTCGCGCGGGCGGGGAGGTACCGGCCCGGGTACGAGGGCTTCCCGCTCGAGGCGCAAAGCGCGCTTTGCCAGGTCGTGGAGGCTTCGCGCATCGGCGTGACGGCGAACGAGGCGATGAGCCTGTGGCCACGGAAATCCGTGACGACGGTGGTGGGGTTCGGGGCGCGGGAGGACGGACGAGCGCCGGAGGACGAGGGCGATCCGGTCGTCGCCGGGGCGAAATCGAGCTAAGGAGAGCGCGTGAATCGTCAGGAATTCGCGAGGCGGCTGCGGAGCGAGGTGCTGATCCTCGATGGCTCGATGGGCGCGTTTCTGCAGGCGCGCGGGCTGCCCGACGGCTACGCGCCGGACCTCTGGAACGTGGAGCAGCCGGACGCGATCATCGCGGTGCACCGCGAGTACGTGAACGCCGGGGCGGACCTGCTCCTGACGAACACGTTCGGCGCCTCGCGCCTCCGCCTCGCCGAGTACGACGCGGGCCACCGGGTGCGCGAGATCAACGCAGCGGCCGTGGAGAACGCGCGGCGGGCGATCGGCGACAGGCGCGCGCTCGTGGCGGGCGACATCGGCCCGTGCGGGACGACGCTGCAGCCGGGCGGGGAGCTCGCGTTCGAGGAGGCCGTCGCGATCTTCGCCGAGCAGGCGCGCGCGCTCGTGGACGCGGGCGTGGACGTGATCGCGATCGAGACGATGTTCGACCTCGTCGAGATGAAGGCGGCGCTGATCGGCGTGCGCGACGTGTCGCGCTCGGTGCCGATCATCGCGCACATGACCTACACGCAGCGCGGGCTGACGGACACGGGCACGGATCCGGAGACGGCGGCGATCGTGCTCGAGGCCTGCGGCGCGGACGTGATCGGCGTGAACTGCTCGGTCGGCCCGGAGGACATGCTGGAGGTCGTGGGGCGGATGGCGCGGGCGACGTCGCTGCCGCTCTCGGTGCAGCCGAACGCGGGGCTGCCCGTGATGCGGCACGGCCGGACGGTCTTCCCGCAGACGGCCGATCAGATGGCGCCGTTCGCGAAGCAGTTCGTGGATCGTGGCGCGGCGATCGTGGGCGGCTGCTGCGGGACGACGCCCGACTACATCCGCATGATCGCCGCGGAGGTCGGGCACAAGCCCCACGCGCCGACGAGCCGCCTGCCCGGGACGTGGATCACGTCGCGGAGCCGGAGCCTGCGTATCGGCAAGGGCGCGCCGTTCGTGACGATCGGCGAGCGGATCAACCCGACGGGGCGCAAGGTGTTCTCGCAGGCGATCCGCGAGGGCCGGACGGACCTCATCGTGCAAGACGCGCGGGCGCAGGCCGAAGGCGGCGCGATGTCGCTCGACGTGAACGTCGGCGTGCCACTCGTGGACGAGGCGGCGATGCTGGAGAAGGCCGTGCTCGCGGTGCAAAACGTGACGGATCTGCCGCTCGTGGTGGACTCGGCGAACGTGCAGGCGCTCGAGCGTGGGATCCGGGCGTACCCGGGGCGGCCGCTCGTGAACAGCGTCGATCCGGTGAAGGAGAAGGCGGACTTTTTGCTGCCGATCATCAAGCGTTACGGCTGCGCGGTGATCGGCATGTGCGCCGAGAGCGAGATCCCCGAGCGGGCGATCGATCGGGTGCGCAACGCCGAGAAGATCCTGCGGATGTGCGAGGAGCACGGGATCCCGAAGGAGTGGGTGGTCTTCGACTGCATCTCGATCCCCGTGAGTGCGGCGCCCGCGGCGGCGGCGCAGACGATCGAGACGATCCGGATCATCACGAGCGAGCTCGGCTGCGCGACCACGCTGGGTTTGTCCAACGTGTCGTTCGGGATCCCGCTCCGGAAGAGCGTGCACAACACGTTCCTCGCGCAGGCGATCGCGGCGGGCCTCGACAGCGCGATCTGCAACGCGGTCGACCCGCTGCTGAAGGAGACCGTGGCCGCGGCGAGCCTCTTCGCGGGCCGCGACCCGGGCTGCCGGCGGTACATCGACATGGCCGTGCCGCTCGAGGCAGAGCGCAAGCGTGATCAGGCGATGCTGAACGCGGCGAAGGCGGGGCAACTGCTCAACGTGGCGACGCCGGGCGGCGACGAGCCGAAGGGCGAGGCGGGCGGGAGCCGGGCGAAGGGGACGAAGGACCTCCTCTGGGACGCGGTCGTCGAGGGCGACAAGGACGGCGTGCCCGGGCTCGTGAAGCGCGCGCTCGCGGAGGGGGTGGATCCGTTCGTCATCTTCCTCGAGGTGCTGACGCCGGCGATCCGGCACCTCGGCGATCTGTTCGGCTCGGGCAAGAAGTTCATCCCGCACCTCATCGCGAGCGCAGACGCGATGAAGGCAGGCGTCGCCGTGCTGATGCCGCTGCTCGAGGCGTCGGGCAACATCGAGAAGAAGGGCACGGTCATCCTCGCGACGGTGAAGGGCGACATCCACGACATCGGCAAGAACATCGTGGGCCTGATGCTCCGGAACTTCGGCTTCGACGTGCACGACCTCGGGCGCAACGTGCCGCTCGAGGACATCCTCGCCGCCGCGCGCGAGCACAAGGCCCAGATCATCGGTCTGTCGGCGCTGATGACGACCACGATGATGCGGATGAAGGACGTGATCGACGCCGTGCGCGGGCAAGGCTTGCCGCACGTGGTGATGATCGGAGGCGCCGTGACGACGCCCTCGTTCGCCGAGGAGATCCGCGCAGACGGGTACGGCAAGGACGTGGGTGACGTGGTGACGATCGCCGAGCGGATGCTCGTGATGCACAAGGAGCGGTTCCCGCGGGAGGCGCCGGAGAAGGGCGCGACGCAGGGGCCACCTTCGCCTTCGGCGTGACGAGCCGAACGCAGTAGAGCCCCGGGCGGAGTCGGAATACCCTCGGAGCGATGGCGCATCTCGAGACGACCACGCTCTGGAAAAGCACGCTCGCGCCCCACGACGCCGACGAGGCCGCTGCCCCGCGGAGGACGCTGCGCGACGCGCTGATGCGGCTCCGCGCGCGCGCCACGGCGATCGCGAACGAGATGGTCGAGGCCCGGACGGACGATCCGAGCATCTCGGACATCCTGCACACGGACGATCTGTGGATCAGCGTGGACACGATCGCAGGCGAGAGCTTTCCGCTCACGCCGCCCGAGGCCTTCGTGCTCTCGTCGGCGCTCGTCGTACACGACCTGTCCCTCGCGCTGGCGACGCTGCACGGCGGGACGGACGCGCTGAAGGGCGAGCGCACGTGGCTCGACGAGGTCGTCGGCATGCTGGTCCAGAAGCTCGGGCGCGCGCCGACGGCAGCCGAGCTGCAGCAGCCGCCCGAGGACATCGAAGAGGACGCGATCGCAGAGACGTTGCGCACGCTCTACGCGAGGCACGCCGAGCGGCTCGCGCTCGCGCCGTACGGAGACGCGCAGGGGCAGGAGCACCACCTGGTCGAGCCTTCGGAGCTCAGGCAAGCGTACGGGCCGACGATCGGGCGCATCGCGCGGAGCCACCTCTGGCTCGCGACGGAGCTGCCGAACCACTTCCACGAGACGATCGCGCCGCTCGCCGGGATGCCCTCGAGCTGGACGGTGGACGCGTTCAAGCTCGCGTGTCTCCTGCGCGTGGCAGACGTGTCGCGTATCGATTTCTCGCGCGCGCCGCACTTCTGGCGCGCCGCGCGTAGGCCCGCGGGGGCGCGGCGAGAGCACTGGATCCTGCAAGAGAAGTTGCGCGAGCCGTACGTGGCGAACAGCCGGCTGATCTTCCTCGCGGACAGCCCCTTCACGGTGGAGGAGGCGCCCGCGTTCTGGCTCGGGATGGACACGCTCTGCGCGGTGGACCGCGAGCTCAGGGTCGTCGACACGTTGCTCGCGGAGGCCGGTCGGCCGAGGCTTCAAGCCCGCGGCGTGGCAGGCGTGGAGGATCCGAGCCGGCTCGCAGACTTCCTGCCGGTCGAAGGGTGGACGCCGGTGGACACGCGCGTGTCGGTGACGGACATCCCGTCCCTCGTGGAGCGGCTGGGAGCGACGCGGCTCGACGAGAGCGACGCGTCGACGCCGCTGCGAGAGCTCGTGCAAAACGCAGCGAGCGCGGTGCGCGCGCGGCGCATGCAGGAGGAGTGGCCGAGCGACTGGGGCACGATCACGGTGCGGCTCGGCGAGGACGAGGAGGGGCACTGGCTCGAGGTGGAGGACACGGGCACGGGGATGCCCGCAGAGGTGCTGTCGGCGCCGCTCCGCGACACGTCGAGCGAGTACTGGTCGTCGCTGCTCCTGCGCCGAGATCCGCCGGGGCTCTTGGCGAAGGGGTTCCGCCGCGGAGGCGGAGGGCTCGGGCCGTTCGCGGTGTTCCTTTGGGGTCAAAGGGCCCGGATCACGACACGCACGTCGGAGCGAGGGCGCAAGGACACGAGCGTGCTCGAGCTCTACGCAGGCGGGACGACGCGGCCGATTCTGCGCGCGTCGAACGACAGCGAGGTGATGAGCGACGCAGGGACACGCGTGCGGGTGTGGCTACGCGCGGCGCCGGACGCGCCGGACGGGATCTTCTACCGGCGAGGGCACGATCGCTGCTGGACGCTGGAGGAGCTCTGCGCGTGGCTCTGTCCAGCGCTCGACGTGCACCTCGACGTGGAGGACGCACACGGGAAGCGGACGCGGGTGGTGCCAGCGTCGGACTGGATGACGATCGACGGCTACGAGCTGCTCGGTCGAACGTGGAGCCCGGAGCCAGAGCCCTTCGAGCGGCTGTGGCCCCGCGAGATCCCGGAGATGGCGCTGAACCTGCGTCCCCTCGTGACGTCGTCGGGCGACATGGTGGGGCGCGCCTGCATTCACCCGACCTACGCAGGCGTGGTGGCGGTGGGAGGTCTACGCGCCTGTTCGATGCGAGGGATCTCGGGGGTGCTCGTGGGTCGGCCAGGCGCGACGCGGCAAGCAACGGCGGTGCCGGTGGTGGAGCGGCAGGAGCTCTCGCGGTGGGCGTCGGAGCAAGCAGCGTTGCTCCCAGCGCTGGTGAAGGAGCCCGCGGAGCAGATGGCGTGCGCGCAGATCGTACGCGCCTGCGGCGGGAGGCTGGGGCCGCTGCCGATCGCGGAGGGCGCGTCGGGGTGGCTGTCGGAGCAAGCGATCGCAGCGTGGGACGAGGTGCCGGACGAGGTGCTGCTCGTGCGGGATCACCAGAGCGGGCGAGGTCCGTGGTGGCGGTCGAAGATCACGCTCGCGCGGAACGTGCTGGTGGTGCGGATGCATCTGCCGGCGATTTTGGACGCGCGAGATCCGACGTTGTGGCCAAGCGAGGAGGCGCCGAGCGGGGAGCCGTGGAGAGCGGTGCTCAGGACGCTGGCAGGGGCGGTGCTTGAGGCGTTGGCGCGGGCTTGGGGGGCGGCGTTGGATGAGGTGGTTCGATCGACGGGGCCGTCGCGGGAGACAAGGGTGATCGGGGTGGTGGAGGGGCGGACGGT
>NZ_WJIE01000019.1 GCF_009649845.1 Polyangium spumosum | reverse complement strand
CGTGCTCATCGTCGTGCTCCTGCGCAAGCAGCCGGAGCCGACCGCCGCGACGACGAACCAGGCCCAGGAGAACGGGCCCATCGTGGTCCCCGCGCCTTCACCCCCACCCACGGTCACGCAGGCGCCCTCGGCCGTCGCCGCGCCCGCGCCGCCGCCCGCCCCGACGGAGAGCGCCGCCGCCGAGCCGCCCGCCTCCGCGTCCGCCGCCGCGCCGCCCGAGCCGCCCGCCTCCGCCTCCGCGGTCGCGGCCGCCACCCCGCCTCCTCCGGTCGGCGCCGCCGAGCCGCCGGCCACGAGCAAGCCGCCGCCCGCCCCGCCGCCGGCCCCGGCGAACGGGACGCTCGTCGCCGTCGTCGTCGGCGGCCCGTGCTCGTTCAGCGTGAACGGGGCTTCCAAGGGCAAGTCGTCCTCGATCCGCCTCACGTTGAAGGCAGGCACCTACTCGGTGACGTGCAGGCCCTCGAGCGGCGCTGCGAAGTCGAAGAGCGTGACCGTTCGTCCCGGCGAAACGGCCATGGCCATGTTCAAGCTCTGAAGCGGCAAAAGCAGGCGCTTTTCCCGTTCGTACGGGACGGCCCGGCTGGCAGGATGGGCGCGCGGATTGCTTTCGTGGGTGGCGGACCGTGCGGCATCAGGCCCGCACCTCCGGGGCAAGACGGTGAACCAACAAGAAGCGTTGCGGATCGAACCCGACCGTAGCAGCAGCCCACACCTGCCCGATCTGCGCGGGCCGCGTCGCGTCGACGGAGCAGAGAGCCGCGTGGGGCAGCTCCTCGAGGCGCTACGGAAACACGAAGGCCGGCACGTCGTGGTCATCCGGGGATATCCGGACCCCGACAGCCTGGCGAGCGCATGGGCCCACCAGAGGCTCTGCGCGAGCGTCGGCATCGAGTGCGACATCGCGCACCTGCCGCTCGTGAGCCGCGCGGAGAACCGGGCGATGGTGAATTTGCTCGACCTGCCGCTCGTGCGCGTGACCGCGCCGGAGGACCTCGACCGGTACACCGCGCTCAGCCTGGTCGACGCGAACTCGATCGAGCTGCCGAGGAGCTCGGGGCTGCCCTGCGTGTCGATCGTGGATCACCACGCGATCCAGGGAAAACTCAACGCGGAGTTCGTGGACATCCGGCTCGGCGTGGGCGCCGCGAGCACGATCTACACAGAGTACGTGATCGAGGCCCCGACGCGGGTCCTGGAGAACGGGACGATCGCGACGAGGCTCGCGACCGCGCTGGCGTACGGGATCCGCAGCGACACGGACGATCTCTTGCACGCGAGCGCGGAGGATCTGCGGGCCCTCGCGAGCATCATCGACCTCGTGGACACGGACGTGCTCGCCGCGCTGTCGCGGTATGCGATCCCGTCGAGCTCGATGCGGATCATGCGGCGCGCGCTGGAGGCGATGCAGGTGGAGGGGACGTGGGTCTTCTCGGGCGTGGGGCAGGTGCGCCCGCAGGACCGAGACGCGATCGGGCAAGCGGCCGACTTTCTCCTGCGGCGCGAGGGGATCAAGACGGCGATCACGTTCGGCCTGGTCGACGGGTGGATCGACGGTTCGCTCCGCACGAACGACGCGTCGCTGGATCCGGCGACGTGGCTGCGCGACGCGTTCGGCATCGGCCCGCTCGGCATGCCGTACGGCGGCGGGCGGCGCGGCAAAGGAGGCTTCCAGATCCCGCTCGGGCCGCTCGCGGGCTGCCCGAACCAGGACGCGCTCTGGGGGGTTGTCCGGGAAATGGTGGAGGACACGATCCGCAAGCGCATCGGCACGTCGGACGAGGCCGGCTGAGGCTCAGCTCGGGCGCCCTTCGTGGCCGCGGGTCACGACGGTGAGCGTCGGCCCTTCGGGTTTATCATTCGCCCCGGATTCGGAGCTGCCGAACGCGTCGGAGAGCTCGTTCACCAGGGCGAGCGCGTCGAAGGGCTTGGGGAACACGCGGCGGACGTCGAGGCCCATGATGCGCCGGCGGAGCTCGACGTGCGCCGAGACCACGATGATGACGTTTGGCCGCTCCTCGGCGGGTTTGCCGAGCAGCGCCCGGATGACGCCCACGCCGTCGAGGCGCGGCATCATCAAATCGATGACCAGCGCGTCCACGCGATTGCGTTCGAGCAGCTTGAGCGCCTCGACGCCGTCGGCGGCGAGCAGGACGTCGAAATCCGATACGACCAGGAGGTTGCGCATCGAATAACGAATCTCGTCGTCGTCGTCGACGATCAGCACGGTCGGTCGCGAGCGCTTTCCCAATTTCGTGCCCCCCACTGGCAGCAAACCCCTCCGTCCCTAATGAAGCCCACGACGACGAACGCAAGGTGGCACCGTGCAGGAGACGACGATCGATTGGACGGAAGTGATCGCGCGGGCGCCCGACGGGATCGTCTGCGCGGACGAACGTGGGCGGATTGTCTACGCCAATCCCGCGGCGGAGCGCCTCCTCGGGCGCTCGCCCGGAGAGCTCGTCGGCGAGTCGTTCCCCGCGCTCGTCGTATTGCCGGGCGTGGGCGACGGGCCCTGGTGGGACGAGGGCAGAGCCGCGCCGGAGCGGGCCATCGGGCACCGAAAAGACGGGACGGACGTGCCGCTCGAGGTCTCGCTCGTGCCGCACGGGGGCCTGTCGATCGCGACGGCGTTCGTGCGGGACCTGTCGGCGAGTGACCGGTCCGTCACGACGAAGCTGCTCGCCGCCGAGCGCGAGTCGTTCCTGTCGATGGCGGCGCACCAGCTCCGCGCGCCGATCCAGCCGGTGTTGAACTCGCTCCGGACGATCGAGCGCGCGCTCGCGCTCGGAAAGACGCCGCCCGAGGGGACGATGGCGCGCGCGCTGCGGCAGACGCTCCGGCTCGGTCGGCTCGTGGACGCGATCCTGAGCGACGCGGCGGCGATCGAGCGAGGCACGCTGGAGGTGCACGTCGCGCCCTTCGATCTGGCGGTCTTCACGCGCGAGGTCGTGGAGGACTTCCGCCTGGCCGCGCCGTCGCAGCGGCTCGAGTACCACGGGCCCGGCGACGGGGTGCGGGTCACGTCCGATCCGGATCGGGTGCACCAGATCTTGATCAGCCTCATCGACAACGCGATGAAGTACTCGGGGCGGCAGCACGTGGTGACGGTGGAGGTCGAGGCGTCGGAGTCGCGCGTGCGGGTGCGCGTGATCGATCAGGGGATCGGGATCCCCGCGGCGGAGCAGGCCAGCGTGTTCGGCAAGTTCTACCGCGGCTCGAACGTGCCGAGCGCGGCGAGCGGGCTCGGCGTGGGGCTCTACCTGGCGCGCGGGCTCGCGCTGCGGCTGCACGGGACGTTGACGGTCGCGAGCGAGGTGGGGCGAGGGAGCGCCTTCTCGCTGGTGCTGCCGAAGCACTGGCCGGAGGGCAAAGGCGCGGCGGCGCCGTCCCCGAGGGGGAACCAAGATGAAAGCCGCCCGCCGCATTGAGCCGAGCTACGAGGCCCTCGCCGCGAAGCTCGCCGAGGCCGAGGAGGAGAACACGCGCCTCTGCCGGGAGAACGAGCGCCTCGTGCAGGAGCGGGCGGCGCGGGAGGCGGCCGAGGCGGAGGCGCAGCAGGAGCTCGGGACGTTCTTCGCGCTCGTCGCGCATCAACTGAAGAGCCCGCTCTTGCCGCTCGAGGTCTCGCTCATGACGCTCGCGCGGGCGCTCGAGCGAGGCGCGAGCGTCCCGCCCGACACGTTCCCGCGGACGATGCGGCAGGCGCGCAGGCTGGGCCGGCTCATCGACGCGTTGCTCGTGGACCTGCCTCGTATCGAGGACGGATCGCTGCGGGTGGCGGCGCGCTCGTTCGACCTGCGCGAGCCGGTGCGGCGCGCGGTGGGCGAGGCGCGGCTCATGCTGGAGTCGCGGACGTTCACGTTGCACGAGCCGGCCGAGCCGCTGCTCGTGCGGGGCGACCCGGAGCGGGTGGAGCAGATCGTGGCGTCGCTCGTCGACAACGCGGTGAAGTACTCGCCGCCCGAGGCGCCGATCGGGGTGCGGGTCGTCGCCGAGGACCCGGCGAACGCGGCCGTGGTGGTGGAGGACCGAGGGATCGGCATCCCGGCGCGCGAGCTCGGGCAGGTGTTCACGAAGTTCTATCGGGGTTCCAACGCGCCGAGCTACCTGTATCGTGGTCTGGGTGTAGGTCTCTACCTGTCACACCACCTCGCGAAGCTCTGCCGAGGCCGTTTGTCGGTCGAGAGCGTGGAGGGCGAGGGGACGATCTGTCGGCTTTGCATCCCGCTCGACGCGTGATCACGCCCGCGCGTGCTGCATCGACCGTGCGTGGCTTGCTCAGGCCGCGTGGCGCGCCCGTTGCTGGGAGCGCGAGGCGATGATCGAAGATCCTCACAAATCGGAAATGGGCGGCGCGCACCTCAACGGTCACCACAACGGGGCTGCGCGGATGGTTCGTCAGGTCAAACGCGCCGACGACAAGCTGGTCGCCTTCGTCGAGGAGCGGCCGCTCGTGGCGATCGGCGTGGCGCTCGCGTTCGGGTACGTGCTCGGCCGCGTGATGACGCGTCAGGGTTAGGAACGGGGGAGGGATCTCATGGTTGGCGAGAGACAAACGGGGCAGGCGGGCACGACGGAACAAGGCGCGGACAAGGGGCCCCTCGCGGCGCTCGGCGGGGTCGATCCGAGCCAGGTGCTCACGATGGTGAGCGACGTGGCGCGGGCGAACCCGCACGCGGCGCTCGCAGGCGCGGTCGCGGTGGGCTTCTTGCTCGGCGGAGGGCTGACGCCGCGCTTGCTCGGGGCCGCAGCGTTGTTCGCGGCGCGGCGTTACTTCCGCGGGGCGGTGGAGGAGACGTTGTCGAGCTTCGAGCACGGGCTCGCGGAGAAGATCGGGCAAGCCGGGACGCGCTGAGCGTCCGAAGAGCGAGCGAGAGCGCCGACGCGTTCGGCGCTCTGCACATTTTCAGGCCTCGGCCTCCTGACGACGCACGAACGAAGCGCCACGCGCCTCGAGCAGGCGCTCGACGGCGCCCGCAGACGCAGCCGCCGCGCGGATCGCGACGAGCGAGCCGCCCATGCCGACGGCGTCCTCGAGCAAGCGCGCCTCGAACTCGGGGTGACGCGCCCCCAGGATCCCACCCACAGCCACGCCGAGCGCGCCGAGGACGCCGGCGCCCGCCGCCGCAGCGACGACCGGGCCCGCGAAGACGGAGCCGGTCGCGGGCACGACGAGCGACCCCGCGGCGCCGAGCGCGCCCGCGATCGCGCCGAGCAGCCCGCCGAGCGCCGCGCCGATCGCCGCGCCCTCCGAGGCCTTGCTGCCGAGGTGGAGCCCGAGGTCGCCGCGATGGCCGACGTGCTTGGGGATGACGCTGACGTCGCCGGGCGAGACGCCGAGCGAGGCGAGCTCGGCGAGCGCGCCCTCGGCGTGGGCGCGTTCGAAGAAGAAAGCGATCAGGATCTCGTGTTTCATGGTGGATCATCGGCCGCTCGAAGCGTGCAAACCGTGCACGCAAGCGCGTACACGGTTTGCACCCGAGGTGTGTGAAGCGCGCCGCCTTGGCGAGCGCGCGCGCGAGGTCAGCGGTTCTGGCCGATCTCGTTCGACGTCGCGAACGAACGCTCGCGGACCTGGGAGGCGGCGGACTCGAGCTCGCCCTTGACGCGCCCGGCGGCGAAGCGCGCGCGGTCCTTCACCCGGTCGGCGCCTTCGCGGAGCCGCTCGCGTGTCTCGGCGCCCGTACGCGGCGCGTAGAGCAGGCCGATGCCCACGCCGAGGGCCACGCCGAGGCCGACGCCGAGCGACGCCGGCAGGAGCCAGCTCGCGCTGCTCTTGCGCTCGTAAGGGAACGAATCCGACAAACGCTGAATGAAACCGTAGTTCTTCATCGTGCAGGCTCTCCGTCGGGGATGGATCGAAGCCTCACGTGGGAGCTGGTAACGGCAGACGCCGAAGGCGATCCGGAGCTACCAGCGGTGACCCGAGCCACGTGAACGCTCGATCGAATCCGCGCGGGAGGGCCAGGCAGCGCGCATGCCACGCGAGGAGCGGGCAGGGGGAGCGCACACGGCGCCGCGAGGATGTCCGCGGCGCCGTGGGGTGTGTGGATCCGAGGACGAGCGGGCTACTTGCAGAAGCCGTCGATGCAGATCTTGCCCGACGCGCAGGCGAGCCCGGCCGTGGGGTCACACTCGCTGCCGAGGTTGTCGTTCGAGCCGCAGACCTGGTGATCGCCGGACATCGTCGTGACGGTCTTGCAGACGTCGAGCGACGGCAGGTTGCAGACGTTGTCGTTCGGCGGGGCGCACGAGATGTAGCAGTTGTGGTGCAGGCAGATGGAGCCGGCGGCGCAGGCGTCCTGCACGCCGTCCTGCTGACAGTAGAACTCGGCCGACTGGTTCGGGATGCAGCCGTTCTCCACCCACACGTCGCCCGGCGGGCACATGCCCATCTGGCTGCGCGGGACGCACGCGCCGGCGACGCAGACCTCGTCGGCCGAGCCGCAGTCGTTCGTGATGGTGCAGGACTCGACGATCTTCGTGCAGATGCCGAGGCCCGTGTCGCAGGCGTACCCGCCGTCGCAGTCGGCGTCGTCGTCACACGCCGGGGTGCACTTGCCGGCGACGCACTTGTTGTTCGGCGGGCACTGGGTCTGGTCCGAGCACTGATCGGCGGGCGCGGTGCACATGCCGCTCACGCAGAGGTAGCCGGCGCCGAGGCCGCTGCAGTCGGCGTCCGTGCCGCACGCCGCGGGGCTCGCCGGGACGCACTGCGAAGCCTCGCAGGCGTAGCCGTAGATGCAGCCGATGGCGTCGCACGCGAGCGGCTGGCAGGTGCCGTCGGGCGCGCACGTCTCGCCCATGGGGCAGTCGTCGGGGTTGCCGCACCAGGTGACCGAGCCGCCGCCCGTGCCGCCGGTCCCGCCGGTGCCGCCGGTGCCACCCGAGCCGCCGGTGCCGCCGGTCCCGCCCGAGCCGCCGGCGCCGGGCTGGCAGCTCGCCCCCATGTTCTCGACGACGCAGCCGAAGCCTTCGCTGCATCCCCAGACCGTGCAGTCGCCGGGGTGGCACTGGTTGTCCGTGCCGCACGTCTCGTTGAGGTCGCAGTCATTGGGGCCGCGGCAGCCGCCTGGCCCCGGGCAATTCGAGCCGCGGCACGGCCCCTCCTGCCACTCGCCGTCGTCGTCGTAGATGGGGCAGCCCGCGAGGAACGTCGCCATCATGCCGAGGAAGCCCAGAAGAGAAAGTCGCTTCATACCGTCTCCCGAAAAGCACCAACCACGCCGCGAAGCGAGTCCTGCGCGGCCTTGACGAAGGCCACGGCAGCAGGGGGAAGGTAGCAAGCAACATGCCCCGCACAAGGCTCGCGATCCCGCTGGGTTGCATCGCGTGGATCCGCTCGCCGAAGACAAAACGACGAGGGGCGAGAGGGGGCGGATCGTGAAAGGTCGTTCACGATCGGATGTGGCACAAAGGACCCGATCCCGGGGCCGGGCGCGTTCGAAGAGTGGAGCCGGACGGGGAAGGCGCGGTAGTAGTAGGGAGCTGATGCGCCGCGGCGGCCATTGCGTCCCGGTGCACAAAGAGGAAAGCTGCCAAGTTCCCCATGGAAGTCACCTGCGAGCGCTGCGGCACGGTGTACGACTTCGACGACGCCCTCGTCTCCGAGCGCGGCACCTCCGTCAAGTGCACGACATGCGGGCACCAGTTCAAGGTGCGCCGCGCATCCGTGGGGACGGTCCCCGACACGTGGGTCGTACGCACCGTCGACGGGCGCGAGATCGAGTTCACCGCGCTGCGCGAGCTCCAGGGCGCGATCCACGACGGGAAGGTGTCCCGCGAGGACGTGCTCTCCCGCAGCAACAGCCGGCCGCGGAGGCTCGGGTCGATCGCCGAGCTCGAGCCGTTCTTCAACCGCATCGGCATGACGGTGCCGGCGACCGGGACGACACCACCACCAGGCCCCGCGCGGACCCGCACGAGGACACCCGCAGGGCTCGGCGGCGGAGCGGCGCCGCCGCCACGCCAGCAAGAGGCCTCGGTGGTGTTCGCGCTCCCCGGACGCCAGCCCGGCGCCGCGTCCGCAGCCGCGCCCGCAGCCGCGCCGCGGCGTGGATCGGTGCCGCCGCCGCCGCCCGTGGCGATGGGCGGCGCATTGCTCGGGAAGCGGTCGCCGTCGGTGCGTCCGCCCGCGGCAGGGAACACGGACATCCCGGGCCTCGCCGCGCCCCGCGTGCCGGGCGGGCTCGAAGAGCTGAACACGATGGACGTCGTGGAGGCGCCGATCTCGACGCGCACGAACGGCCCGCCGCCGCCGCGTGGCCAGGTTGCTTCGTCGCCGGACGAGCGAGGTGGGTCGGTCGAGCGGATCAGCCAGCTCCCGCCGCCGCCGCCGCCGCCGCGCAAGCCCGCGGGTTCGTCGCCGATGTTCCCGCCGCCCGCGCCCGCGGAGGGGCCGCCGCTGCCGCGAAAAACCGCGCCGTCGTCGCCGATGTTCCCGCCGCCGGAGCCTCCGCCGCCGCCGCGCAAGCCCGCGGGTTCGTCGCCGATGTTCCCGCCGCCGGAGCCGCCGTCGCCGCCACGAAAGGCCACGCCCGAGCCGCCGAGCGTGCAGGATGCGGGTCCGTCGAGCGGAGACGATCCGACGCTGATGATGGACCGATCGCCGACGAGCGAGGGTCCGACGCTGATGATGGATCGGCCGCCGGTGCTCGCGGCCGCAAAGCCGGCCGCGGCGACGCCCGCGCCGCCGAAGAGCGAGGTGGTGAAGCCCGCGTCGACGCCTTCGGTGAAGAACCCGTCGAGCGGCCCCGCGTCGCTGCCGCCGTCGTCGGCGCTGCCGAGCGGCGAGGACATGCTCGCGATCTCGGGGATCCCGCCCCGGAGGCCACACGCGGCGCGCTGGATCGTGGGCGTGCTCTTGCTCGGCCTCGGCGCGCTCGGCGTGGTGATGGTCGCGCGCGAGTACCTGCCGAACAAGGGGGCCGCGACGCAGCCGCAAGGAGACGCGCGGCTCGGGGCGCTGCTCGATCAGGGAGATCGTGACCTGCGGGACGGCGATCTCGACGCGGCGAACGAGTCGTACGTCAAGGCGAGCGCGCTCGCCGACGGGGATCTGCGCGTGGCCGTGCGGCTCGCGCGCCTCGCGGCCGTGCGCGCGGACGTGGCGTGGCTCAAGGTGCGGCTGCTCGCCGCGGCGGATCCGGACCTGCCGAACGCGAAGCGCGAGCTCGACCTCGTGGTGGGTCGCGCGAAGCAGGCGGCGGATCGGGCGCAGTCGATCGCGGCCTCCGACGCGGACGTGACGCGCTGCCGGATCGACGCGCTCCGCCTCGCGGGGGACGTCGACGGCGCGCGCAAGCTCGTCTCGTCGCTGCCGAAGTCGACCTCGCAGGCGAGCGACGAGCTCCTGTTCGCGACGCTCGATCTGGCCGAGCCGGCGCCGGTGTGGGCGACGGTGATCGAGCGGCTGAAGAGCGCGGCGCGGGACGAGCAGAACCTCGGGCGCGCGCGGTCGATGTTGATCTACGCGCTCGCCCGATCGGGCGACGCGGCGGGCGCGAAGGTGGAGCTCGAGAGGCTCGCGGCGATGCCGAGGCCACACCCGCTCGTGCGGCTCCTGCGTGCGTTCGTGACGAGCGCGGAGGGCGCGGCGAAGCCGCCGGAGGTGGAGGCCGCGAGCGTCAAGGTGGAGGCGGGCGAAGCCGCGCTCGCGTCCGCGATCGAGGCGATCGAGAAGGGCGATCTCGACAGGGCCGAGGGGCTCTTGAAGGAGCTCGCGCAGAAGTCGCCGAAGGACACGAAGGTGCTGAAGGCGCAGGGGGACCTCGCGCTGAAGAAGAAGGATCGGGCCGCGGCGATCCGCGCCTACGAGCAGGCGGTGGCCGCCGACGCGGGGAACCTCGACGCGGTCGCGGGGCTCGCGGATCTGCGGTGGGAGAACGGCGAGCGGATGACGGCGAGCACGCTCTACCGGAAGATCATCGAGAAGGGCGGCGATACGAACCCGCACACGAAACGCGCGAAGCAGAGGCTCGCGCAGTTCGCGGACTCCTGGGAGCCACAATGAAGAAGCGGCGAGGCCGACGGGTGGGTCTGGGGGCGATCGGCGTGACGCTCGGGGCAGCGCTCGTGGCCTGCGGCGCGGGCTGCGAGGGTCGGCCGAAGGGCGCGACGAACGCGCGCGTGACGCCGTCGATCAGCGGGCCCGCGGTGGTCGAGATCGATCTGTCGCGCGGGGCGCCCGAGTCGTCGCAGGGCGGGCTGTTCGGCTCGCCGCGAGGGCGCACGCACGCCGACCTCGTGCAGGTGATCGGCGCGGCGAACGAGCGCGACACGACGAAGGGGTTCTTCGTGCGGCTCGGGGCGACGAACCTCGGGCTCGCGCGGGCCAGCGAGATCGGGCGGATGCTCGGGGCGATTCGCAAGGCGAAGAAGCCCGTGGTTTGTCACGCCGACGATCTCGGCAACGCGACGCTGCTGCTCGCGTCCGTGGGTTGTGATCGGATCTGGGTGAGCCCGGCCGGAGGCGTGGAGACGGTGGGCATCGCGGCGGAGCTCGTGTTCGGGCATCGGCTGCTCGAGAAGCTCCACGTCGAGGTGAATTTCCTCCAGGTCGGCAAGTACAAGGGCGCCGAGGAGCCGTTCACGCGCGACAGCGCGAGCCCCGAGGCGAGGCAGTCGATCGAGGGCGCGCTGCGCGGGCTACGCTCGGCGTGGCTGTCGGCGATCGCGGAGGGGCGAGGCAAACCCGAGCTCGCCGACGTCGTGGAGCTCGGGCCGTTCCCGCCGGACGAGGCGAAGGCGAAGGGGCTCGTCGACGAGGTCGGGTACGCCGACGACGCGCGCGAGGAGGCGAAGAAGCTCGCCAGCGCAGAGCGGATGAGCGTGCGCTTCGGAGGAGGCGCGTCGCAGGAGCCGGTGTCGGGCGGGATCATCGACGTGATCCGCGTGCTCGCCGGGCCGGGCTCGGGCGGGGAGCCACACGTGGCGATCGTGCCGGCGACCGGGGCGATCGCGATGGGCGGGGCGCCTGCGTCGCCGCTCGGCGGGAGCGACGGGATCACCGAGCGTGATCTGGGCAAGACGATCGCGCGGCTCACGAAGGACGAGTCGACGAAGGCGGTGGTGCTCCGGATCGACTCGCCCGGCGGATCGGCGCTCGCGTCGGACCTCTTGTGGAAGCGACTGATGAAGCTGCGCACGGACAAACCGCTCGTCGTGTCGGTCGGCGGCATGGCCGCGAGCGGCGGGTACTACCTGGCCTGCGCCGGGACGAAGATCGTCGCGGAGCCGACGAGCATCCTCGGGTCGATCGGCGTCGTGTCGGGCAAGCTCGCCGTGGGCAAGACGCTCGCGGAGATCGGGGTGACGACCGAGACGATCGCCGCGGCGCCCGATCCGCAGAAGGCCGCGCGCGCGACGTACATGTCGCCGTTCACCGGCTGGGACGAGCCGACGCGGCAGAAGGTGCTCGGGTCGATGCAGTCGATCTACGACCTGTTCGTCCGGCGCATCTCGGAGGGGCGGGGCATGCCGGTCGGGAAGGTCGCCGAGAGCGCGGAGGGGCGGATCTTCGGCGGGGTCGAGGCGAAGGAGAGGGGCCTCGTCGACGAGCTCGGCGGGCTCGCGGACGCCGTGACCCTGGCGCGAAAGCTCGCGCATCTGCCCGACGACGCGCCGGCCGAGGTGGTGGGCGAAGGTTCGGGGCTCCTGGAGCTCCTGGAGGCCTCGGAGAACGGGGAGGCGCGCGCGGAAGGCGACGGCGGGGCGGCGAAGGTGGCGCGGCAGGTCGCCGTCTCGGCCTTGTTGCCCGAGATGGGCGCGATGTTGCCCGAGGTCGCCCGGTACCTGGGGTCGATGGCGCCCCTGCTTGCGGGCGAACGAACGCTCGCGGCGATGCCGTTCGGCCTGATCGTGCGTTGAGCTCACCGCTCGTCCGCGGCCTCTGGTAGCCTGGCCGCGCCCTTCCATGAGCTCTTCGGCCCCTTTCTCCGCGACGGATGAAGACGCCGCGCCGGTCGCGCGGCGAGGCACCATGCCGCCGCCCGAGCTCGCCGATCGGCCGGCGCCCACCTCGGCGGGCTCGCTCGTGCTGGAGGCGAACCGCACGGAAGAGCCGATCGTGCGGCATCACGGCCCACGCGCCGAGATCGCACACCTGCGCGGCGTGGTCGCGCGGCGGCGCGAGGCCGGCGACGCAGCAGGCGAGCGCGAGGCCGCAGCGGCGCTGGCGCGGGGCCTGGCCGCGCGCGAGACCGAGCTCGATACGGCGGTGAACCTCGCGCGGCGCGCGCTCGAGCTCGGGGAGGACGAGGCGCTGCGATCGGAGCTCGCCGAGTGGCTCGCGGGGCTCGGCGAGCCGGCGCTCGCGGCCGAGGTGCTGCGCGCGTCATGTGATCCGTCGCGGCCCGCGACGAGCGCGCAGACGCTCCTGAAGATCGCGGTGCTGCTCGCGCGTGGCGCCGATCCGAGGGGCGCGGCCGAGGCGCTCCGGGAGGCGGCGGCGCTCGACGCGAGCCAGCCCATGCCGCTCGAGCTGCTCGGCACGATCGCGGCGTGGGCCGAGGACGCGATCCCCAAGGCGGACGCGGCGGCCGGTTACCTGACGGCGGCGGCGCGGCACGAGGCGCTCGAGGACGCGGACAGCGCGCTCGAGGATCGCCTGCGCGCGTTCGAGATCACGCCGGACGACGAGATGGCGGCGAACACGATGATCGACGCGCTCGCCGCGCGAGGCGCCGCGGGCGCGGCCGACGAGGCGCTGCGGGATCACGCGAGCGCCGTCTCCACGACGAACCGGTATCGCGCGCGGCAGGTGCACCTGCGCCGCGTGCAGCGGGCGCTCGACGAGGGGAGCGCGGCGCGCGCCGTGGCCGCCGTGCTCGACGCGGGGATCGTGGCCGAGGTCGAGAGTGATCTCGGCTCGCTCGCCGATCGTGCCCTCACGCTCGCGTCGCTCGACGGGCTCGTGTCCGTGCGCCGCGAGCTCCGGCAGAAGGGCGGCAGCATCGCGGCGATCGCGGCGCGGGCGAAGGGAGCGGAGGTCGCGGCCGCGGCGCTGCTCCAGGCGACGCTCGGCGCGTCGAAGGAGCGCGAGCGCGCCGACGCGCTCTTGCAGATCGCCGCCGAGACGAGCGGAGAGATCTGCGCGAGCCTGCTCGCCGTGGCCGCCGAGGGGTACCTCGGGCTCGGGCTCGTGCAGCTCGCGCGGAGGACGGCCGAGGACGCGTGCCTCACGGATCCCACGTCGGCGCGGGCGTTCTCGGCGCTCGCGAAGGCGACGATCGCCCTGCCGGACCTCGACGCGGCGATGGCGGTCGAGGGCGGCGCGTCGACGATGCTCATTCGATCGTCGCTCTGCGAGGGGCTGGCGAAGTCGTTCGAGGCGGTCGGGGAGATGGCGCTCGCGCTGACGTGGACGCAGCGCTGGCTCGCGCTCCGCCCCGGCTGCCCCGCCGCGATGCGCGAACTCGTGCGGCTCGCGTCCCAGGCGTACGATCCGGACCGGCTGGAGGACGCGCTCGGGTGGGTGCTCGCGCAGCCGCGGCCGCTCGACGACATGGCGAGCCTCTTCGGCGACGCGCTCTCGTTGCTCTTCGAGCTCGACGCACCGCGGGCGATCGACGTCGCGCGGCGCGCGCTCGACATGTACGGGCCGAAGGTGCCGGGGCTGCGAGGGCGCCTGCTCCAGATGAGTGATCGCGCGGGGGACGTGGCGCTCGGCGTGATCTTGCTCGAGCGGCTCGTCTCGGCCGACACGAAAAACGAGCGCACGGTCGAGCGGCTCTTCGACCTCGCGCAGAGGCGCGCGGCGGCGGAGGACTGGGACGGCGCGGCTGCGGAGCTCGCGCGCGCCGCGGAGAAGGGCGCGGAGTCGCGGCACCTGCACGAGCACCTCGACGCGCTCGACGACAAGATGCAGGAGAACCAAGCGTCGCTCGGCTCGGACGGGCTCGTCGCGTTCGTCGAGGCGAGGGTGCGCGCGCTCGGGGATCTCGTGGACGGGCCGGAGCAGTCGGCCCTCGAGAACCTGTCGAGCGGGCTGCGGGACCTCGGGGCCGTGCGCTGGGATCTCGCGCAAGATCCCACGGGCGCGGAGGACGCGTTCTGGCGGGCCGCGATGGCCGCGCCGCGCGGCGGGATGGAGCGGTACGCGCGCGACCTCGTGACGTTCGCGGGCCCGGACGCGGCGCTCGACGCGATCGTGCGGCGCAGCGAGACGCTCACGGCCGAGCCGCGCAGGCGCGCGACCCTGCTCATCGAGGCGGCGAACCTGGCCGTCGCGAACGGGCTGCCGAAGCGCGCGCTCGAGATCGGCGCGAGCGCGATCCAGATCGACCCGTCACGCGCCGAGGCGGTGGCGATCGTCGAGCGATCGTCGATCGCGGAGGGTGGGATCGACGTCCTCGATCGCACGTACGACGTGCTCGCCGCGGCCGCCCTCGGTCGTTACGGGCGGCGCGCGGCGCACTACCGCGGCGCGCGTCAGCTCGAGCGGAGGGGCGCCATCGACGCGGCCTTGCGCCACGCGGTCGCCTGCTTCGAGGCCGTCCCCTCCGAGGGCACGTCGTACGTCTTGATGGCGCGGCTCGCGGAGCGCGGCGGCAACCCGACGGAGGCCATCCGCGCCGTCGAGCGAGTCGCCGAGGCGGCCGAGGGCGCCTTGCGTGCGGGGTGGTTGAAGCGCGCCGCCTCGCTCGCGAAGGCCGCGGGCGAGGGCAGCCGCATGCGCTTCGACCTGCTCCTGCGCGCGCTCTCGGCGCGCCCGGATCTCCAGACCGTCGAGGAGATCGGCCAGACCCTGGGCAAGCTCGCCGCCTCCGTCGGCCACGTCGGTCCGCTCGTCGCTCGCTTCGAGAGCGCGGCCCCCGCGGCGCTGAAGCGCATCGACGGGCCGGACGGCGCGCGCGTGGCCCTCGGCCTCGCCAGGGTCGCGATCGCCACGCTCGGCGCCCACGCGCTCGGGCTCGCGCTCCTCGAGAAGGCCGTGGCCGCGGACGGCGACGTGGACGAGTACGACGGGCTCGTCGAGCTCGCGCCCGTGGTCGCGGCCGGCGACGCGGCGGCGACACGCGCCTTCCTCGACGCGTTGCTCGCGACCGTCGCCAGGCCCTACGCGGGCGTCGGCGTCGCGCTCCTGCGCCTCGGCGGCAAGCTCGCGTCTGCGCTCGGCGATCCGCGGATCACGAGCATGTTCCTCGTGCAGGCGGCGCGCCGCACTCCGGAGGACGAGCTGCTCGTGAGCGAGGCCGACGCCGCCGTGTTTGCCTCGGGCGACACGTCGCTCGCCGACGACCTCGACGCGGCCGTCGCCCCCGACGTCCGCCTCCTCGCCCTCTTGCACGTCGCCGAGCGGAGGGAGCGCGAGGGCAACTTCGCCGAGTCCATCGAGACGCTCGAGCGCGCCTTGCGCTCGCCGACGATCAGCCCCGAGCAACGCGAGGCCGCGCTCTCCAGCATGCGCCGGCTCTTCGTCCTGTCCGAGCGCGCCAGCGAGGCCGAGGCCGTGCTCGCCTCCGAGCTCGCGCGCCAGGACCTCGGCCCCATGTCCCGCGTCCGCATCGCGGTCGACCTCTCGACCATGCTCGCCAGCCGCGGCGAGGACGCGGCCGCGCTCGACGTCTTGAAGCGCATCCTCCAGGACAGCGAGCCGACCGACGAGCTGCTCGGGACCACCTTGCGCCTCGCGCGCCGCACGGGCGATCGCCCTGCGCAGGTCGCGCTCTTGAACCTCCAGCTCCAGCGGACCGAGGACGCCGTCGCGCGCGCTTCCATCCTGCGTGAGCTCGCCGCGCTCCTCGAAGCGCTCGGCGATCACAAGGCCGGCGTCGCGCACCTCAAGGCCGCGAGCGAGCTCGCGCCCGACAACGAGGAGGCCCTCGAGGGGCTCGAAGCGCACGCCGCCTCGCAGGGGGATCACGCGGCCGTCGCCGACATCCTCGGCAAGCGCATCGCCGCTGCGTCCGCGCCCGATCTCCGCCGCACCCTCCGCCTCCGCCGCGCCGCCGTCCTCGAGCAGCGCCTCGGCCGCCTGGAGGACGCTTGCGCCGAGCTCGACGCGCTCCTCACCGAGACCCCCGACGATCCGAGCGCGCTCCGCTTCCTCGCCGACATCCGCGAGCGCCTCGGCTCGCCGCTCCGGGCCGCGCCCCTCTGGCAGCGCCTCGGCGAGCTCTCCGCGAAGACCGACGAGCGCGCCGAGTACGGCATCCGCGCCGCGAACGACTGGCTCGCCGGCGGCAACGCCCAGGCCGCGCGTAACATCCTCGAGAGCATCGCGCCCATCGCCGCGCGTGACGCCGTCATCGAGCTGCGCGTCGCGATCGCTCGTCACCAGGGCGACGCCCGCACCCTCTCCGAGGCCCTCGATCAGCTCGCTACCGCTTCCCGCGAGCCCGCGGACAAACGCGCCAGTTACCTCGTCGAGGCCGCCCGCGCGTCCTCCTCGACCGGCGACGAGGCCACGGCCCTCGACCGCGTCCGTCGCGCCGTCCGCCTCGCTCCGCACTCGGCCGAGGCTGTCCTCGAGGCGCGCCGCCTCGAGTACCGCGCGCGCGGCGGCGGCACGCCTCGGGAAGCGCAGCAGGCGATCGACGAGCTCACGCGTATCGCCGATCGCCTCTCGCCCGAGCAGATGGAGCTCCAGGCCTTCTTGCTCGCCGAGGAGCTCGACGTCATCCAGGGCGGCGGCGCTGGCATGCGCGAGCTCTCGCGTCGCCACGCCGAGTTTGGCCCGGCTCCCCTCATCGCCCTCGGCATGGCCGAGCGCCTCGTGCGCAACAAGAACTTCGACGCGGCCTTGCCGCTCTTCGATCGCGCCTTGTCGGGCGACCTGCGTGGCCTCCGCAGCCGTGGCCGCGTCGCGCTCGCCGCGGCCGACGCCGCCCTCGCCGCGGGCCAGCTCGAGATCGCCTCGCGCCTGCTCGACACGGCGGCCGTCGAGCCCGACACCCGCCCGCTCGCGATGCGCAAGAAGCTCGAGTTCGTCGCGGGATACGGCGAGCCCGAGGCTGCGCGCGCCGCGCTCCTCGAGCTCATTCGCCAGAGCGCCGGCCTCGATCGTGCCCGCTTCCTCTACCAGCTCGGCCGCCTCGTCGTCGCCACCGATCCCGACGAGGCCATTCGCCACTACGCCGACGCCTTCCCCCTCGCTGCCCCCGATCGCTCTCTCGCCGCGCAGATCGCCGAGGAGCTCGCGCATGCGCGCAGGCCTCGCCTCATCGTCGAGCCCTCCGAGCCTCCGCCGCCTCCTCCTCCTCCTCCGCCGCCGCGCGCTCCTCTCGCCGATGACGGCCAGGCGCTCGTGCTCGACCTCGAGGAAGCGTTCGACAGCGCCTTCGACGACGACGTCGACGACGAAGACGAGATCCCGATCCCCCTCGCGGCGAGCGCCATCCGCTCCATGCCGACGGGCATCCGCCCGCCTCCACCTCCCGAGCGACCGCTCCCAGCGCCACCCGCCGCCGAGCCGCCTCCGCCGCCGCCGCGCACGCGCACATCGCCGCCGACCCCGGCGCCGGGCGGCGGACCTGCCCGCGAGACCGCGCTCTTCGAGCAGCTCATGGCTGGCTCCTACGACGCGGGTGAGCGCCTCGTCGAGCTCTACGGCGCGCACGCCGAGGCTCGCTCGCGTGACCTGCTCGTCGTGCGCAAGCACCAGGCCTCCTTGCGCCCCGGCGATCGCGGCACCCTCCAGAAGCTCCTCGAGGCCGCGCTGCTCGATCGCAACGCCGCGTATGCCCGCGCCATCGAGCACGTCCTCGCCGGCTTCGACCCGGCCGGCCGCGCCGTCCCTCCGCCTCCGCTCTCGGCCCTCGCCTCTGCGCCCGAGCTCGTCCTCGCCCTCCTCTTCCGCAACGTCGAGAGCCCCATCAACGAGGCCCTCGCCATCACCTGGGAGACGGGCCGTTACCGCCGCGAGCCGAGCCACTACGGCCTCACCGGCGCCCTGCGCGTCCAGCCCGGCGCGCCCACCGTCCTCGGCGAGGTCTGGGGTGGCATCACCCGTGTCTTCGGCGCGGCTCGTACACCCCTCTTCCATCGCCGCCCCGCCGCCGGCCCCTCCGCCTCGAGCCCCCCGAACCAAAGCTCCGCGCTGAACGTCCAGGTCGCCCTCCTCGCGCCGCCGGCCGTCGTCCTCGCGGGTGAGGCCCGCGAGGAGACCCCCGAGCTTCGTTACCTCCTCGGCGCCGCCATCGCCGGCGCCATGCCCGAGCATGTCCTCGTCCGCCTCCCCGAAGAGCACCTGCGCACCCTCATCGAGGCCCTCCGCGCCGCCTTCGGCCCTGTCGGCCCCACCGGCGGCACCGACCCCGGCGTCGCGCGCCTCGGCCAGGACCTCTGGCAGATCGTCCCTCCCCGTGGCGACCGTCGCCTCCGGGAGATTTTCGCCCAGCCTGATGGCGTCACCTACCCGTCCGCCCTCGACAGCGCCCGCCGCGCCGCGCGCCGCGCCGGCCTCTTCGCCAGCGGCGACCTGCCTACCGCGCTCCGCCTCGTCGTCGCCGAGCTCGAGCTCGACCTCGACATGCCCCTCACCGCCGAGGGCGGCCTCGCGCGGGCTTGCGTGGCGCATCCGGCCCTCGCCGATCTCGTTCGACTCGCCACGCGTAGTGAGTATGCCGAAGCCCGCTTCCGCGCGGCGTCTCCCTCCGACGGGAACAAGAACGGACCGCCGAGCCGATTCCGTGGCACTTGATGGGAGGGGCTCGCGCGGCGTTTGTTGCGCCGTGCCCCGCCTTCCAAGGAGGTGCCCATGCTCGTCGCTCGCCTGCTCTCTCGAGCCCTCTCGCCCGCGCCTCGCCTGCTCGCGCCGGAGGCTCTCCACGACCTGACAGCGTTGTCAGGGGGGCCGCGCCTTCCGCCTCGGCCTCTTGGCCATTTCCCAGGCTCCTTCGTGCTGGCCCGAAGATCGCTTCAGGGGCTCGTGCTCGCCGTGCTCGCTCCCGGATGCCTCGTCACCGCGGATCCCGTCACGTACGAGCCGCAGCAGACCCCTCCCATCATCGTCGCCTCGGGGATCGACCCTGATCCGCGCTCCATCTTGCTCGTCGGCGGCGATCTGGGCCTCGAAGAGTTTCCGATCACCGCGACCGTGGCTTCGGAGGACGCGGGGGAGTCCGTCAAAGTCGCCCTTTACGTCGATTACGGCGAAATGAACCCTGTTGGCCAGCCTTTCCGCTTTGCATTTCCGAATTTCCAGGAGCTGCCTGCGGCCACGCTCGCCGATGGCCCTCGCCCGCTCCAGGGGGTGCGCTGGAATTCTCGCGTCTATCCGCTCGAGCCTGGTTGCCATCGGCTCACCCTCGTCGTCTCGCACGAGTTCGACACCGGGACGGGGTGTCCCAAGGATTTGCGCGATTCCAGCCAGATCACCTGGCAGTTCCGGCAATGCGGCGTGGGGGACTGCCCGCCCATCCTGGAGAATTGCCCATCCACCCAAGCGAGTTGCCCGCTCGATCCCACGGCGGCGACGAGCGACACGAACGACGCCGGGACCACGGGAGGTTGACCTTGAGACACTTATCCTTGACTTTGATCGTTTCTCTGCTAGCGGCCGTGCCTGCGCTCTCCGGCTGCTTCGCCCTCGGGGGCTTCGACGTGGCCGAGCGCAACGCGTGCTCCTCGAACGACGACTGCGCGGGCGGCGGCGTCTGCGCCTTCGTCGACGGCGCGCAGACCTGCGTGGGGACCAAGGCCGATCTGCCCGGGCTCATCCTCGAGGTGCGCCCCACGGTCGAGGCGAACTCCGGCGCCAACACGCCCTACCTCGTGCCCTTCGGCGGCCAGGGCTTCGTCATGCAGGCGAGCGAGGGCCTCGTCGTCGACCACGACATCGCGCTCTCGCACGTCCAGGTCTCGCCGATCGAGCTCTTCGTCGACTACGACTACAAGGGCTGCCCGCTCTCGCCCGAGGGCAAGCTCGAGGCGGACTTCACCTTCTACCGCGACGCCCAGCACGCCGGCCTGCCCGACCATGAGGCCAGCGCGGTCCTCATGGAGGGCAGCACCGACGCCTACACCGTCGAGGTCCCGCCCGGCGTCTACGACGTACACGTCGTCCCGCGCGCCCCCGTGAACTGCACCGCGCCTCCGCCGCCGCCCATGTACTATCGCGGCGTCGACCTCGCCCAGGGCGGCAAGATCGACCTCCACCTCACCGCCGAGCCCCGCGTCATCTCCGGCAGCATCTCCTTCCCCGAGGGCAAGGACCTCGCGAACTGGTCGATCGAGGTCGTCGAGCCCAAGCACGGCATCCCCGTCTCGCGCACGCAGGTCCTCACCGTCGATCCGCCCCTCGCCCTCTTCACGACCTACAACCTCGAGTATTACTGGGACTTCGGCCTCGAGAGCTCGCCCATCCTCCGCCTCCGGCCTCCGGCCGACGACCCCGACGCGCCCAAGTTTTTCTGGCAGGTCGCCTCGCTCAGCCCGCTCAACCCCGACAGCAAGAGCATCCAGGCCGACCTCACCCTCATCGACCTCGACGCCGTCGGCCGCGAGGTCGAGTCGTTCGTCGTCGACGCCCAGGGCAAGGCCGTCGTCGCCACCGTCTCCTTCCGCAGCCTCGAGCTCTCGGGCAACGCCTCGAACAGCGCCATCTACAGCGCCGTCGTCCAGACCGACCCCGAGGGCCGCTTCACCACGAAGCTCCCGCCTGGCAAGTACCGCGTCACCACGCACCCCATCGACCTCACGAAGGCCGTCACCACCGAGGACGGCTTCGAGGTCCCCGCCGACGGCGAATGCGTCTGCGGCAAGGGTTTTACCGTGCGCGACAAGTCCATCGTCTCCGGCGTCGTCGTCCTGCCGAACGGCGAGCCCCTCACCGTCGGCGCCGCCTCCGTCTCGCCCTCGCGCTCGCCCTCGCGCCCCTACCTCTCGCGCAGCTTGCTCGCCGACACGCCGGCTTCGCAGCCCATGTCCACGCCGCTCGGCTTCGGCGGCGAGTTCTCCTTGCTCGCCGATCCCGGCTTCGCCGATCTGCTCATCGTCCCGCCGCCTGGCTCGCTCTACCCGTGGCTCGCGGATCCGCAGCTCCACGTCGAGGTCGGCCAGGCCTTCGACTTCAACACCTTCACCCTCCCGTACCCCGCCGTGCTCCGCGGCGAGGTCCGTGATCCGCTCGGAAAGATCGTTCCGAACGCGACCATCCGCGCGTGGATGCCCGTCACGGCCTCGGGCACCGAGGAGACCGTGGTGATTCAGATCGCCGAGGGGGCCACGGGCTTCGACGGCCGATACATGTTGCCCCTCGCGCCGTCCCTCTCTTCATCGAGGTAGCCCAGCGCCCTGTCTCACGGCTGCGTCCCGGGGGTACACGCTCGCCTCGGTCCGGGATAGGCTGGAGGCGTGGCGGATTCCGACACCGGTGCGATGGACCGAGAGAACCTGCGGAACGACGCGGAGCCGACCATCAGACGCCCGAGTGATCGGGACCTCGCGGGCGTCCTGCACGAGGTCTCGAACGCGCTCACGGTCGTGCTTGGATGGATCGACCGCGCGCGTGGTGAGATCGACTCGATGCCCACCGTCGAGGACGCGCTCACCGTCGCGGCTTCGCGCGCGCGCCATGCGCGTCAGATCGTCCGGCGCGCGATCGGCGCTGATGTACCGGACGACGCGCCGGCCTCGGTCGCGTCGATCCTCGCCGAGGCTGCGAAGGGCTGCGAGCCCGAGGCCAAGCGCGGCGGCGTCGAGCTCCGCACCTCGCTCGACCCTGCGCTCGAGGCGGCGCACCTGCCGGGCACCTCGACCATCTTGCAGATCCTCACGAACCTCCTGCTCAACGCCGTCGCTGTCTCGCCTGCGCGGGGCTCGGTGCTGCTCGACGCCTCGCTCGACGGCCCTGACGACGTCGTCTTCGGCGTGACCGACGAAGGCCCGGGCGTGCCTGTCGAGCGTCGGGCGAACCTGCTCGACGCGGGCGTGACCACGCGCGCTGGTGGCGCGGGCATCGGGCTTCGTTATGCGGCTGCGCTCGCGCGTGAGTCGGGCGGGATGCTCTCGCTCGTGCGGGCCGAGCCTTCGGCGCGGTTCGAGCTTCGCTGGCCTCGCCGCCCCTCCTCGCCGCCCACGCCGCCGCGCTCGAGCCGCAAGCCTGCGATGGTCTTCGCGGGCAAACGTTTCCTCGTCGTGGAGGACGACGACGCGGTCTTCGACCTGCTCGAGGCTGCGCTCACGAGCCGCGGCGCGACTGTCGTGCATGCGCGGACGCGGGCCGAGCTCGCCGTCGCCTTGAAGAGCGGCGGCGTCGACGCGGCGCTCTGCGACCTCTCTCCCTTCGGCGCGGACGTGCTTGGTGCGCTCGGCGAGATCCGCGAGACGAACCCTGGTGCGCGGATCGTCCTCATCTCGGGCAACGTCTCCGACCTGCCGGGTTTGCCTGCGTCCTTCCGGGCCACGGCGGTGCGCAAGCCCTTCGAGATCGGGGAGATCGTCGCGGCGCTCACGGCCTGACGGTCCGTTCTGCGTGCTCTTGAAAAAAGTGTTTGACATCGGGGGCGAAACGGGTAGGTTCCGTCGCCCGAAGCAAGCGGTTCCGAGCGAAGGTGGCGGAATTGGCAGACGCACTAGCTTGAGGTGCTAGCGGGTAACACCGTGGGGGTTCAAGTCCCCCCCTTCGCACCCCGACGCGGTTCATTCGAGCCGCGTGTCCGAAAGAAAGTGAAAAGGGCCGGTCGCCGTAAGGTGCCGGCCTTTTTCGCGTTTGGGGGTTTGATCATGTCCTCGTGTCCTCTTCGTCTGGCGTCGTGCCTGCTCGCTCTCGTGCCCCTCGCGCTCGTCGCGTGTGCGGCGTCCCCGCCGCCTGCGGCGTCCTCGGAGGTGGCGCCCGCGGGAGCGGCTGCCGAGCCCGAGCCTCCTCCGCCGCCCACGGCGCCGGTCACCTCCAAGGAGGAGCTCAGCTCGCCGGAGGCGGCCGAGGCCGAGCTCCTTCGCGCCGAGACGGCCCTCTTCGGCGCCATGCCCGTGACCGGGGACATGCGCGTGGCGGAGGCGGGCGCCGGCGCCGACGCGGAGCAGAAGGCGCCGCGCAAGCCTGCTGCGACGCCGGCGCAGCCGAGCCCCCTGTCGGCGAGCGGCGGGGCTTCTGCGTGTGAAGGCGCGTGCCGCGCTTACTCGTCCATGCAGCGCGCGGCGTCGCGTCTCTGCGAGCTCGCTGGAAAAGAAGACGCCCGGTGCGCCGCTGCGCAGGGCAAGGTCGAGCGCGCGACCGAGCGCCTCAAGGCGAGCTGCCCCGCGTGCGAGGGCATCCGCGGCTAGTCAATTCTCCGTCGCTACATTCTCGTCGGACGATTCCAATCGTTGCCCTCGCTTTCGGGGCTTCCTAGGATCGCATTCGGACACGTCCTTTCCCGTGCGTGTGCCACGTCCTCGGACTTCCCAAAGCAAGGGTCAACGATGCGCTTTTTTTCCTCCTTCTCGGCAAGCTTGATGGTCCTCGCGCTCGGCGGGACGGCGTTCGCCGCCTCCGGGCCGCGCACACTGCTCGAGGTGGGCTCCTTCTCGCCCGCGCAGAAACCGCTCGCCTCGGTCAAGGGCGCCGAGCCCGGGGCGCTCGACGCCTCGGCGCGCTCCATCCTCGCGGAGCGCGCGCCTTGGTCGCAGGGCCTCTCGCTCGGCCCCTCGCGTGAGGCCACGCTGCGTGACGGCCGGCGCATCGTGAAGATGCCGCAGATGCACCAGGGCGTGCCCGTGCTCCATCGCGGCGCCACCGTCTCCTTCGACGGGGCCGGCGTCGCGCGTATCGTCGCGGCGCGCCTCGCCGAGGACCTGCCTGCGGACGTCGTGCCTGCGCTCTCGGCCGAGGACGTCGTGGAGAAGGCCTCCAGGTCTGCCGGCCTCGACATGAACGCCAAGACCGCCAAGCTCGTGATCTGGCCTTCGGGCGGCGGCAATGTCCTCGCCTGGCATTTTTATGCGCCGGGCCTGACCATCCCGTATGCGCCCGTCGTCGTCGTCGACGCCCAGACCGGCGATATCGTCGCGCGTTACAACGCCGCGGTCTCCGTCCACCAGGCGAGCGTCTTCCCCACGAACCCCGTCAAGTCCCCCGACGTGCAGCCCGTCACGCTCGGATTGCCGGACGGGGAGACGAAGCTCTCGGGCCCCCTCGTCGTCGCCCGCAATTGCATCGACATGAAGACGACGAAGACCCTCATGGGCTTCATCACCGTCCATACCTGCGAGCTCTTGCAGACGTCCGTCGCCGACCCGGGCTCGCTCGATTTCACCGACGCGCCGGCCGAGGACACCGCGCCCGAGGATCCCTTCGCCGAGCTGCACATGTATGCGCACACCGAGATCGCGTACAAGTTTTTCCGGACCTTCCGGGCCGATTTCAAGGTCCAGGAGGGCCCGATCGACGCCGTCGCGAACCTCCGCCTGCCGCAGGGCCTCGCCACGTTCGACCTCCAGAAAATGGCGGACCCGAACCTGCCGCTCGAACCCTTCCAGAATGCGTTCTTCTCGCCGGCGGATCCCGCGAACCCCTTCGGCCAGCTCTTCGGCATCACGGGCGGCGCCATGATGTTCGGCCAGGGCCCGATCAAGGACTACGCGTATGACGGCGACGTCGTGTATCACGAGTTCACCCACGCCGTCGTCAATGCCACGATCCAGCTCGTCGGCACCCCGCACCGCGACGCGTTCGGCATCGTCATGTCGCCCGGCGGCATGAACGAGGGCCTCTCCGATTATTTCTCGTCCGCGATCACCGGCGACCCCGACGTCGGCGAATACGCCATCCTCGACGCCGACCCGAGCAGCAAGGCCATTCGTAGCCTCGCGGCCGCCGACGCCTGCCCCACCTCGATCGCCGGCCAGGTCCACCAGGACGCGACCCTCTTCTCCGCCGGCCTCTGGGACGTCCGCACGGCTCTGTCCGAAGAGCAGAGGCCCGAGCTCGACCTCGCGGTCTTCGCCGCCATGGAGGCCGCGCCCTCCGGCGACCTCCATTATCACGACATGGCGGCGCTCATCCTCGCCGAGGTCAAGACCTCGCCGCTCGGCGACGCCGTGGCGACGCAGCTCGAGGCGGCGTTCACCGCGCGCGGCGTCCTGCCCCATTGCCAGCGTATCCTCGAGTTCACGGGCGACACGATGCAGGGCCCGCTCAAGGCCGGGCTGGGCAGCGGCGGCGCCCTCGGCGTCTGGTTCGCGCCGAGCGTCCCTGCGGCGAACGTCGGCCAGAACTCCCTCGGCTGGGTGCCCGGCGTCATCCAGGTGCGCGTGCCGATCCCGGAGAACACCGAATCCCTCACCGTCGATTTCGACGGCGCGAGCATCAGCACCGGGCTCGGCGGCGGCGGCGGCGCCTTCGCGCCGAGGGTCCTCGTCCGCTTCGGCGAGGATCCCGTGCAATTCACCTACGGGCCCTTCAAGGCGACCGACGACCTCGTCGTCCTCACGCCCGACGGCGGCGGCCAGCAGGGCCTCAATGCGTACAACACCACCGCGACGGTCCCCGCGGGCGTGAAGACGGCTTACGTGATGATCGCCAACTCCGGCGAGGGTGACGGCGCCTTCACGAACCTCACCTTCACCACCATGCAATCGTCCGGCAATGGCGGCGCGGGCGGCATGGGCGGCATGGGCGGCATGGGCCCGGGTGCAGGCGGCACGGGCGGCACGGGCGCGAATCCGGCCGGCCCCGATGTCAACACCGACGCTGGCTGCGGCTGCGCCGTCCCTGGCACCTCCAGCGTGCCCGCGGGCGCCTCGCTCGCCGCCTTCGCGGCCATTGCGGGGCTGCTCGCGCGTCGCCGCCGCGCTGGGCGCTGACGCTCCGCGCCGCGGCGGGATCACCTCTCCCATCCCGCCCGAAAAACTCGCCGATCCGATAGAAATCCCCGCCCTCCTGCGCGGGCCTCCTCCACGCTACGACCTCCCCGTGGCGTGGGTGGAGGCCCCGCCGGGGTGGCTCGTGGGTTTCTCACGTCGGACACGAAAGGCGAATTCGAAATGCTCGACCGCGTTGGAAAGATGACCGAACGACTGCTCCGCGATGCGGGTGTCGGCGCCGGCATGCGGGTGCTCGATGCTGGTTGCGGGCGGGGTGATGTGACGTTTCTGGTCGCTCGCCTCGTCGGTGATGGTGGCCGCGTGCTCGGCATCGATCGAGACACGGGGGCCCTGTCCATCGCGCGCGAACGGGCGCGAGAGCTCGGGCTTTCGAACGTCGAATTCATGGAAGCCGATCTCGCCGCGCCGGATCCTGATCGTCATGGATTCGACGCGGTCGTCGGACGGCGCGTGTTGATGTACCAAGCGGATCGTGTCGCCGCGGTCCGAGCGCTCTCTGCCGCGTTGCGCCCCGGCGGCGTCATGGTCTTTCACGAAGTCGACGCGACGATGGTGCCGGCGTCGCGGACGCCGCTCCCGCTCCACGCGCAGGTACATCGCTGGATGTGGGAGACCGTGGCACGCGAGGGAGCCACGACCTCCATGGGATTCGAGCTGCCGTTCGTCCTCGAGGAGGCGGGGCTCGTCGTGGAGGACGTGCGCGCCGAGGCCGTCGTGCAAACGGCGAAGGCACGTCACGGGGGAGCGCCCATCCTTCGCGCCATGATGCCGCGGATCGTCGGCCACGGGGTCGCGACGGAGGCCGAGATCGACGTCGACACGCTGGACGAACGCCTCGCCGACGAACTCCGACGCTCGAACGCCGTTTACATCGGCGACATGGTCTTCGGCGCATGGGCGCGTAAACCCGGATGAGTCACGCGCCTCCCGGCGCCGGCCGCTACGGCAACCGCACGAGCCCCCGCGCCTCCTCGAGGCTCCTCACCACCACGTCCGCGATCTCCTCGAACGCCACGAAATCTCCCTCTGGCACCGCGATCACGCGCATCCCCGCGGCCTTCGCGGCCCGCGCCCCGTTCTTCGAATCCTCCAGCGCGAGGCACGCTGCCGCCTCGACCAGAAGCCGCTCCGCCGCGCGCTGATACACGTCCGGCCACGGCTTTGCCCGCGGCACCTCCTGCCCGCTCACCGTCACGTCGAAATGGTCCGTGATGCCAAACCGTTTCAGGCTCGCGTCGATCAGCCGCCGCGGCGACGACGACGCGAGCCCGATCGGCAGCCGCCCGCGCGCCTCGTCCAGGAAAACGCGGGCGAACGGCTTCAGCGAGAGCGTCTCCACCTCGGCGAGGAAACGATCCTCGAGCTCGGCCACGTCGCGCGCCTCGTCCACCTCGAAGCCGAATCGCTCCCCCATGATGTGCACGATCCGCCCGATCCCTTGCCCCGTGCAGGCGAGCGCCATCTCGTCGGTCCAATCGCCCCCGCGCGCCGCGCAGAACGCGCGCTCCACGTGGTGCCAGAGCGGCTCCGAGTCGACGAGCAGCCCGTCCATGTCGAAGATCAGCGCGCGCGGGGAGAATCGGCTCATGTCGAGCCGGCGAGTAGCACGGCGCGCCGCCCCGGCAAGCGCTTCATCTCGGCGGCGTGTTCGTCGCGGCGGGCGAGACCGGCCCGGGGCTCGGCTGTTTTGGATCTTGTGACGCCGACGCCGCCGGCGGGGGCGGCGGCGCCTGGGTTTGTCGGAACCTCAAGGCCACGAACGCGCCCACCGCCGCGGCGAACACCACCACGAGGGCCACGATCAGCCGCAATCGATCGGAACCTCGCTTCGACTCGGGCTCGGCCTCGGCGAGCTCCGCCCCCGGCGCGGCGGGCGCTTTTTCGTTCGTCTTCGCCCGCGGCGCGGGCGGATCGGTCTTCGGCAAGACGTCCGCCCGCCGGTCCAGCGTCGGCGTGACCGGCGGCGGCTCCATGGCGAGCGCGGCGGGCAGCCCCGGCGGCCGCGGGATCTCCGGCGTGAGCACCTCGGCCGACTCCCCCGAAGGCGGCATGCTCCGCAGGTTCGGCAAGATCGACGCCCCCGCGTCGCTCCCGCCGTGCGCCGTATCCATCCGCAGCACCCGCATCGACGACGCCGGCACCTCCTCGGGGGCCGGCGCGGCGGCCTCGATCTCGATCTCGCTCTGCTTCAGCTTGGCGATTTGCTTCTCGATGACCTTGCGGATCTCGGCGCGTTTGTCCGCGTAGACCGTCGAGACGTATTTGCCGATGTCCTCCGGCGTGACCCAGAGCCCCGCGCTGTCGAGGTAATCGAGGATCGCGGCCCGCATCTTGGCCGCCGTCGGGTATCGATTCACTGGATCGTACGAGAGCGCCTTCCCGCAGATCTTCGCGAGCTCCGGGGCGACGTCCGGGCGGACCGACTCGATCGTCGGCAGATCCCCCGTCGCCAGCTTGTGGAGCACCTCCATGTCCGGCGCCTTGTTGTCCCACATCTTGCGGCCGGCGAGGATTTCCCAGAGCACGATCCCCGCGACGAACACGTCGGCCCGCCGGTCGAGCGGCCGGCAGCGCACTTGCTCGGGCGCCATGTACCCGAGCTTGCCCTTCATGATACCCGTGCGCGTCTCCATCATCCGCACGTCCGATTTCGCGATCCCGAAATCGAGCAGCTTGGCCTGACCGTCGTACGACACGATCACGTTGTGCGGCGACACGTCGCGGTGGACGATGTTCAGCGGTTTTCCGTCGTAATCGCAGAGCTCGTGGGCGTAGTGCAGCCCCGCGAGCACGTCCGCCAGGATCCGCAAAAGCACCCCGGGCGGCGGGGCCGCCTTCGTCCGCGCGCGGTTCACGAGCCGGTTCAGCGGCGCGCCTTCGAGGTACTCCATCGTGATGAAGTACGTGTCCTTCTCCGCGTGCACCTCGAACGTCTGCACCACGTTCGGGTGATTCAGCCGCGTCGCGATCCGCGCCTCGTCGAGGAACATCTCGAGCCGCTCGGGATCCTCGGCGAACTCGGCGCGCAGCCGCTTCACCACCTGCAGCTTGTTCACGCCGAGCGGCCCCGCGACGACCGCGAGGAACACATCGGCCATTCCTCCGCGCCCGAGGTTCGCGATGAGCTTGTACTTACCTATGCTCACCGGCTGCTTGTCGGGGAGGCTCTGCGCGGCAGACACGCAGCCCATGTTCGGTCCGATCGCGCGCCCGTGCAAGCGGGATCGGACCGACGAGGGTTTGCGCGAGATCAGCCCGAGAACATGCGATCCAGCATCGCCTGTGGACGGCCGCCGGCGAGGATGTCCGAGAGCGCACGGAAGGTCGCGGCGTCCACCTTCCGTTCCTCCGCGAACCGCGCGATCCGCGGGATCAGCGGGATCGCCTCCACCCGGAGCTTCGCCATCCCGATCGCCTGCTCGAGCGGCACCTTGCGCGCGAGCGCCTTGCCGAGCACCACCTCGGGCCGGTCTTCGAGCGCGATCGACGCGAGCAGGTCGCCGTAGCCGCCGAGCCCGAACATCGTCCGCTCCTCGCAGCCCGCGGCCGCCATGAGCCGCGCCGCCTCCTCGACCCCGCGCGAGATCAAGGCCGCGAGCAGCCCCGGCCCCGCGCCCGCCTCCTCCGCGTAGCCGACCCCGATCGAGAGGCAACCGACGAGCGCCGAGGCCCACTCGAGCCCGCGCAGGTCGTTTGTCCCGTACACGCGCAGGCTCGGGCCCTGGAAGGCCCGCGTCACGGCCGCGATCACCTCCGGGAACCGCGACCCGATCACCATCGCCGACGGCCTGCCCTCGATGAGCTCTCCGGCCTGCACCGGGCCTCCGAGCGCGCCGAGGCGCCGCGCGGGCGTCTCCTCGCGCACGAGATCGCTCACCGTCTCGAGCCCCTCGGCGCCGAGCCCGCGCACCCCGTGCACGACGAGGTGCTGTCCGCCGAGGTGATCCCCGAGCGCCCGGAGCACGCCCCGCGCGACCGGCGACGGCACCGCGATGACGACGAGCCGCGCCCTCGCGACCTCCGCGTAATCGACCGTCACGGAGAGCCCCGGATCGTCGTCCTTCTGATCGCGCCGCGAATGCAGCACGACCTCCGCGCCCGCCCTTCGCGCCGCCGTCGCGAGCGCCCGTCCCCAGGGCCCGCCGCCCACGACCCCCACGCTCGGCGCCTGCTTGTGCTCCGTCACGACGCGCCTCCTTGCGCTGCCTCCTGCGCCGTGGGTTTGTCGAAGACCGGCGGCCGCGCGGGCGGCATGCCCGGCGGGGCGATGACGTCCCAGGCCATCCCGTGGGCGGCGAGCCGGTTCTGGTAATAAAACAATAAATTCGTGTCCACGATGGCGATCCCGTCCGAGCGCGGCGCGAGCACGGGCGAGGCGTGGTAGCCGGCGAAGGCCCGGAGCGCGCGCTCCACGATGTCGCCGCCCGAGGCCGTGCGCAAGTAACCTCCGACCACGATCCCGCCGCGATCCGCGAGCTCGACGAGCCTGTCGCGTAGCTTCACCACGTCGCGGGCGAGGTCGTCGCGTGGCACGACCACCACGTCGCGCTGCCGGAGCACCGTGAAGAGATCCCCGGCGGGCGAGGCGCGCCGCAGCCGCTCGAAGCTTGCGGCCGCCACGACGTGTGTCTCCAGCACCACCGTGTCGCGCAGGTACGCCTTGCAGATCTCCTCGCCGAGCTCACGCGTGTACTGCGCGTCGCGCACGGGATCGAGCGTCACGCGCCCGGCTTCGTCCTTCACGTAGCTCGCCGGATCGACCTCGCGGCCGCGGCGATCGAACGACCGGCAGCGCTCGTCGACCACGTTGCCGAACGGATCGATCGGCTTGCCGAAGCGGATCACCACGGCGCCCTGCATGTCGAACATCTTGCGCATGAACGCGGTCACGCGGCCGAGGCGCGACGACTCGTCGTCCTCGATGATGAAGCGCCCCTTGCCTGCCTCGGCGAGGAAATCCGCGATCAGCGTCTCGGCCTCGAGCGTGATGAGGTAGTTGATCGTGGCGGGCACGAAGTAGACGCGCCGCTCCTTGTTCGCGAGCAAGGTCCGCGCGTACGCCTCGATCGCCGTGCCCATCAGCCCGAGCTTGAGCCGCCGCTCGACCCCGCCCGATCGCGAGCGTGTCCCTCCCGGGAAAAACAGCGAGTGGTAGCCGCGCTCGAGCAGCACGCACGAGTACGTCTTCAGCACGTCCTTGTACAGGTTGTGCCGGATCCGCCGGTCGACGCGGTAGGCGCCGAGGTTGTGCATGAAGAACGAGAGCACGGGGTTCGTGAACAGGTTCTTGCCTGCGCCGTAGGTGGCGGGCGGCAGCCCGGCGCGCTCGAGGGCGTAGCCGAACACGATCGAATCCATGTTCGAGAGGTGCGTCGGGACGTACACCGCCGTCCCGCGCCGCGAGAGCTCGCGCAGCTCCTCGACGGGCCCTTCGACGCGCACCTTGTCGTCGAGCGCGGACAGGCTGACGAGCCGCCGCGGATCCCGGGCCAGGCGCGCGAGCGTGCGCGGCGCGAGCAGGTAGGTGACGATCGGGGGCAGGAGCTTCGACGAGACCTTGAACACGCGGGGATCGAAGTTGCCGGCCACGTCCCAGCCGATGTGCTCGACGAAGGAGGCGAGCTTCTCGCGCCGCTCGCCGTCGTCCATGCGGCCGAGGGCGCGGGCGAGCCTCTGCCACTCGGCGAGCTCCTTGTGCTCCTCGGGCGAGCGCTTCTGCGCCTCGAGCCGCTTGGTCTCGTGGTAGGCCGCGTCGTTCAGCGCGAGCAGCGGATCCTTCGTGGAGAGCACGACGCGCGAGACCACGGCCCGCACGATGTCCTCCCGCGCCGCGTTGAACCCGAAGATGGGGGCGTCGTCCTGCATGGCTCATCCTGTGTAGGAAATTTCGCGACCGGGCGCGAGAGAGATGTGCGCGGGGAACCCTCCCACGCGACCCCGAGGTCTCGCCCGCGCGACCTGGAGACGCGCCGGGTGAGCTTCCATGCCTTGCCCACGCGTCTCCAGGTCTCGCCCACGAGACAAAAAGTCTCGTCCACACGACCTGGAGACGCGCGCGGTGAGCTTCCATGCCTCGCCCACGCGTCTCGAAGTCTCCTTCACGAGACAAAAAGTCTCGTCCACACGACCTGGAGACGCGCGCGGTGGTGGTGGGGTAAGTACCCCACTCCGCGTTCAAAAGGGCCCACTCTAAGAGCGCCGATCGGGCCCACCTCGGAGCCCTGAACGGACGGCGCGGACGGCCATCGTCCGATCGGCACGGCTGGCACGCTTGACCCCGCCGAGATCCCATACCACGTACCCGGACGAACCATAGCGCTAGGACAATGCGTGTCCTACCTATGACAGAAAAACCCGCGAAACCTAGGCGTTTCGTGGTAGATTGGTCTCATCACTTGAACCGCTCCGATGAGTCGGGCGCCGCGAGACGCGGCCCGATGCCGGAGCGCTGGCGAGGGGACCATGGCGAACGTCCTGGATCCGGAGAAGCGTCTCCGCGTGCTTGCTGCTTTGGTCGACGGCAACTCTGAACGTGCCGTCGAGCGCATGACCGACGTGGATCGGAAGACGGTCCGCCGCCTCGCGCTGACGTTCGGGCAGGGCGCCTTGAATCTGCACAACGCGCTCGCGCGTGACCTCCGGTGCTCGCTCATCCAGTGCGACGAGATTTGGAGCTACGTCGGGAAGAAGCAGGCGCGCGTGACCGAGGAGGACGGGCCCGACGTCGGCGAGGCGTACACGTTCACGGCCTTGGACGCGTCGAGCCGCTTCGTGATCGGCTGGTACGTGGGGAAGCGCGACGAGCAGAGCGCGCGGGAGTTCATGACCGACGTCCGGGCCCGGCTCGTCGTGATGCCCATGGTCGCGACGGACGGGTTCGCGCCCTACGTGGCCGCGGTGGGCGCGTCCTTCGGGCCCGGCGTCGACTACGCCGTCATGTCGAAGAACTACACGAGCAAGCGGCGCCGCGACGATGACCACCGCTACGAGCCGCCCCGAGACCCCTTCATCACGAAGAAGCCCATCTTCGGGGCGCCCGACATGGGCAAGGTGTCAACGGCCTACGTCGAGCGCCAGAACGCCACCATGCGGCACACGATCGGTCGGCTGCGCCGGCTCTGCTACGCGTTCAGCAAGAAAGCCGAGAACCACCGCGCCGCGATCTCACTTGCCTACGCGTACTACAACCTCTGCCACGTGGTCTCGACGCTGCGGGTGACGCCTGCGATGGCCGCGGGCGTCACCTCTCACGTGTGGTCGCTGGAGGAGTTCATGCAAGCGATCCTCTCGGCTGCGCCCGTCGAGAGGCCCGAGAAGAAGCCGCTGGCCCCGCGCGTGCCGGAAGGCCCGGCGCGAGAGCTTCCGAACGGTCGAGGTTTCTTGCGGGTTGTGGACGGCGGCAAGGCCAAGCCGAGCGAGGTGCAGAAGCCTCCCCCGCCGTCTCCCGTTCCGGTCCGGTATCCGACGCCGCACGTGGAGGACTACGAGGAGCGGTGGGAGCAGATGGATCTGCTTCTGTGGCGGAAGAAGGAGCGGCAGCTTGCGTTCTTCAATGAAGACGACGACTCGTAATGCGCGCATTGGGCGGGCAATTACCCCGAATTCTTTGCGCACAGTTCAACGAGTGTGGAGATCGTTGGACCGTACGCGAGTAGATATTCGTTGAGCGTGTTTGCATAACTCCTAATCAGAGCCATCTTGGGCTTCGCAGACGTAGCTTGCTCTTGAAAAGCATCCACAATCTCCTTCGCCTCTTCCCGCTTTTCCGGCGGAAGGTCCTGGAGTCCGGCTCGCAACTTGTCGAAAAGTGCCAAGACGTCCGAGGTCGCCGCGGCGTTTACCTGTTGAGCGACGCGATCGATGTTTCCTCGGCCGGTGTGAATTGCACCGACGTTGCCGCCGTAAATATTCATATTGACAATCGGGGCAAAGTGCTCCGTCTCCTTCTCCGGATGGCGTAACGAGTCCTCGATCTCGTCTGCGCCATAGCGAGTAAGTTCAAAATAGCCTGTCGCGAACCGCGCTAACAAATCGCGGTCGACGAGCCATTCAAAGGCGGAATCGGTCTCCTCTCGGGAAAGCCCGATCGATTCGCTGCACTTGTAGAGCCCCTCGTAACTGTAGGATCCCGGCTCACCGTTGGCCATTTCGTATACGGCGCGGAGCAGGGCATGTCGTTGCGCATCTCGCTTTTGCACTAGGTTCTGCATGTAACCCCATGGAGGTAGATAGTCCGATGAATGAACAACGTACGGAACGTTTGGTCGAAGTGATCGAGACCGCGCGCAACGAGGTGAGGGAGGCTCGAAAAGTTCTGGCGACGAAGTTGATGACGTTGGAGGTCTTGGTCGAACAAGCGTTGAAGAACGCCAAGCCGAGCGAGTAGACCCGACGAGCCCGGGATGGGCGCGCCGACCGAGCGGCGAACCGCCCGGCGCGGGCATGGATGGTCGGTTACAGACGGGGCGTCAAGAGGCGGGAGACGGGGCAGGCGCGGCGGCGTCGATCCGGGCTTCCAGTTCGCGGATCCCGCGGAGGATCTCCCGGCGCAGGAAGGCACGGGCGTGGACGCGTTGCGACGGCGCAGTGGTCGCATCTTCGGCGAGGGCCCGAAGGTTCGCGACAACGGGGCGCAACTCGCCCGCGTAGGCCGCCAGCGCGGCCGGGTCGGTCGTCTCGACGGGCGCCCGAAGGCGCTCACGTTCCCTCACGCGGGAGCGCTTCATGCCGCCCTCCCGATGACGGGCGTGGTCACGACGAGCTTGCCGCCGAGAAGGACCTCGACCGCGACGCCCGCAGCGGCGGCGATGCGGATCGCGAGCGTGCCAGTGGGGGAACTCTTCGGGTTCGCGGCGCGGCGCAAGGTGCTCGCCGGGATCCCGGTCATGGCGGAGAGCGCGCGGAAGCTCCCGAACGCGCGGCGGAGCTTGCGGACGGCGACGCGCACGTGGCGCGCTTCCTCCGCGGAGAGCATGAGCGCGCCCGACTTGCGGCGGCGCGGCGTCTCGGTTTCGGGTGCGTCGGGCGGGCAGGGCGGATCGTTCTCTTGGCCGTACGAGCCGGGCCATGACAGATCGTGCATGGGCGTGACCTCGTGTGAGCGTGGTTGCGTCAAGTCGCCCCGGACGGTTCCCAGACCTTCCGGGGCGGCGCCTTTTCCAGGCCCGGCAAACCTACGACGTCACGCAAGGTTTGTGGGCAAAAGGGCCCACTTTGCCCGAAAGTACCCCACTACCCGCGCGGTGAGCCACCATGCCTCGCCCACACGCCTCGAAGTCTCCTTCACGAGACAAAAAGTCTCGTCCACACGCCCCGAAGACGAGCCCGAGCGACCCCGTGGCCCCTGCTTGCGGTATGTTTTCTCGCATGCGCCGCGCCCTCCCCGCGCTTTTCCTGCTCGTCTCCTGCGCGAAGCCCCCCGCGCCCCCCGACCCGGCGCCCGCCGCCGCGACCGCTCCCGCCGCGACCGCTCCCGCCGCGACCGCTCCCGTTTCCGCTCCCGCGTCCGCTCCTGCGCCGGCCGCCCCCGCCCCGCCGGCCATTTCGGCCAATGACGCCGTCATCCTGCTCTTCCCCGACGTCGTACCGCCTCCGAATACCTGCCTCGAAGCCGACGAGCCCGCGCGGATTCGTTGCCTGCTCGCGAGACGCTACGAGGGGCACGCCTCCGCCCTCGCCACCGTGCTCTCCCTCTACGAGAAGACCGGCAGCGTCGTCGGCGTCGAGCAGGCCTACGTCATGGATGGCGGGTTTCGCGGCGCGATCCGTATCGTCCCGGAGCTGCCCGTCGGCCGCCACGAAAAACACCTCGCCTGGATCGCCGCGTCGAGCGCCGATTTCGATGCCTTCTTCAACGGAATCGCCGCCCGCGCGAAGACGAGCGTCCAGTATCGACATCGCCCCATTGCATGGAAGTTCTTCCGCTCCGTCGGCCGCACGACCCCCTCGGCCTACGCGAGCGGCTGGAGCATCGGGTACAACGTCTCGGGCTCGCTCCACCACACCGCCGAGGCCGTGCGCGAGACCCTGTTCCACGAGATCTTCCACCTGAACGACGCCACGCGCCTCCCCGGGCCCACGTCCTGGTCACGAAAGACGCTCGGACCGATCCACGACGCCATCCTCCAGAAATGCGGCACGCGCGCCCCTTGCCTCGCGCCTTATGCGCCCATGCCCACGATGGTCCGCGGCGGCACCTATTATGCCTTCCAGCCGAACAACGGCGACGCCGTGAACGAGTACGGCGCCGACCTCGCCGCGCGGTATTATCGCGAGACCCGCGCCACGCTGCGCGGGGAGAAGCTCGGCAAGCCCGCGTTCAAATGTGGGCCCGAGGAGAACACGCGCGCCTGGAAGAGCCTCGTCGACGCGTTTTTTGGTGGCGTGGACCTCGTCCCGGAATGCTAGCTGACATTCCGTTTCGTTACCGCTTTTCCCCTCCCGCCTGCACAATACGATCGCCTCGTGCGCGCCGGTCTGGTTTCATGCGGCTGACGGATCGGAGGGATGGCCATGAACGTGACGAACAGCCGACGCGTGCTCCGCGTGAGCCTCTTGCTCTTCCTTTTGCCGGCCGGCGTTGCTTGTGGGGAGACGCAGCCGGGCGGGGGGGCTTCGACCGGGCCCGCGCCCGAGCCCGAGGTGGTGCTCCCGCCGCCGCTCGACCCGCTGCCGCCCGGAGAGCCCGCGAGCACCGATCGCTTCGCCACGAGCGGCCAGTGTGGGCAATGCCATCTCGCCGGGCCGGAGACGACCGTGATGCACGACGCCGCGGGCAACGACATCTCCCCGGTGTACCTGTGGCGCAGCTCGATGATGGCCTTCGCCGCGCGGGATCCCTATTACCTCGCGGTCTTCGGCGAGGAGCTCGTCGAACACGCGGGGAAGGAGGCGTTCGTCGAGCAGACGTGCACGCGTTGCCACGCCCCCGCCGGGTCCGAGGAGCACGCGCAGGGCGGCGGACACTTGAGCTACGAGGCCCTGGTCGCGGGCGACGGCGAGGAGGCGCTGCTCGCCCGCGACGGCGTGACGTGCACGTTATGCCACCAGATCGCCGACGAGGGGCTCGGCAAGACGTCGAGCTTCGGCGGCGGCTTCGTCATCGGATACGAGCGGGAGATCTATGGCCCGCACCTCGTGCCCAAGGTGGACCCGATGCAGCTCATCGTGAATTACACGCCCACCGCCTCCACGCATATCACCAAGAGCGAGGTCTGCGCGACGTGCCACACCGTCCTCGTGCCCGTCATGAAGGGAAACCAGAAGGTGGGTGATTTCCTGGAGCAGGCGCCGTACCTCGAGTGGAAAAACTCCACCTTCGAGCCCGGGGTCCCTTGCGGGACGTGCCACATGCCCACGCAGGACGGCGCGAAGATGGATATCTCCTCGCCCATCGCCAAGTGGCCCGAGGGGCTCGGCGCGCGCAAGCCGTTCGGGCAGCATCGGTTCAGCGGCGGCAATGCCTACATGTTGCGCATCCTCGCCGACAACACGGAATGGACGGGCGGGGGCGTGCCCAAAGAAGAGCTCGAGCAGGCCGCCGCGCGGGCCGAAGAGCACATTCGAGAGGGCGCGGTCGTCAGCATTCTCTCGGCGTCCCTCTCGGGCACGGCGCTCGCCGTCGAGGTGCAGGTCGAGAACCACGCGGGGCACAAATTCCCCACGGGGTATCCGAGCCGGCGCGCGTGGCTCCACCTGCGCGCCGAGGGCGCGGGCGGCGAGCTGCTCTTCGAATCGGGCGCCTTCGACGCGGCGGGCGCACTCGTCGACCGTCATGGCGCGCGGCTCGACCGCGGAGATACGGTCCTGCCCCATCGAGACGTCATCACGAACGAGTCCGAGGTGCAGGTCTACGAGGCCGTCCCCAGGGACGCCTCGGGCGCGCCCACGCACAGGCCGCTCGCCGCGGTGGGGTATACCAAAGACAATCGCCTCTTGCCGCTCGGCTGGTCCAGCGCGGACACGTGGATCGAATGGATCGGGCCGGTCGGCGTCGCGGGGGACGCCACGTTCCAGGCCGGCTCCGACCGGGTCCGGTACGAGATTGGCGGCGGCGCGGCCGTCCGGCGCGTGACGGTGGAGCTGCTTTATCAGACGGTGCGTCCTTCGGAGCTCGAGGCGCTCGCGAAGGTGCCTCAGCCTGCGGCCGTGCGGTTCTCGGGCATGGCGAGCGCGCGCCCGCCCGTCCCCTCGGTCGCGGCGCAGGCGTCGATCGACCTCTGAAGGAAATGACGGAATGCCCCGTCAACGCGGCCGCGGCCCGAAGCGGCGGGGCTGTCCGCGGTTCTTGTCGACGATGCCCACGATGAGGAGCACGAACGCGAGCAGCCGGACGAGGAAGATGAGGTGCCGGCTCTCGTGCCCGGCGGGGACGAACGCCAGCACGGAGCGCTCGATCGAGAGGAGGGCGAAGATCAGCGCGAGCAGCGCGAACAGCCGCTCGTGGCTCTTTCGCCAGAATTGAAAGAAAAAGAGGCTGATGGCCAGGGCCATGCCGACGAAGGCGCCCGACAGGACCTGGATCACGTGACCTCCGTGATCATGCCGTACAGCAGCAGCCCCGCGGCGATCACGGCGGTGGCGACGCGCGGGATCGCGAGATCGGCGAGCTGCCCGATCAAGAGGTCCGTGAGGAGCAGCAGGTTGTTCAGGGCGAGCGCGGAGAAACAGAGCCCCGTCCACAACATGAGGCGCAGCCGGGTGTGCCGGTAATTCTTGAGCAGCAGCGCTGCGCAGACCAGGCTGGCCACCAGGCAGAGGGAATAGACGAACTCAGCCATCCCGATCCTTTCTGAACCGGAACCCCTCGGCGTAGACGTGCAGGTTGGAGATCGGGTTCGAGAAGATGCTGTCGAGCACCTTGTAACGCAGCTCCGTGTAGGCCGACGATAGGTTCGTGACGCCGTCGCGCAAAGCGTCCGTCGCAGGAGCGTACTGGTAGACGCGTTGCGCGGAGCCCGGGCGGGAAGCGACGAGGCCGCCCGACTCCAGATCGGCCAGGCGGCGGCTCACCGATTGCTCGCTCGTGCGCAAAGATTCGGAGATCGCGCGGGCCGTCCACTCCTCCTCGGGTGTGCTGCGCAGGAGCAACAGGATCTCCAGTTGCTCCACCGAAGTGATGTGGTCGGCGATGAACCGCGCGACCTCGTCAGGCAATCGCCGCTCCTCGGTCAATTTCGCTCCCGGGGCGAGTGCGTACCACCCGCGTGCATACCCTGCAACCGAGCTGCGGAGCGCGGCGAGGCAGGCGGAGGCGTGCATTCTCGTGTCACGACGTGACGGCCTCATGCATTAAGGTGCGGGCACGGTGTCTCGAACCAAGCTAAGCCTGTGCCCTTGGCCACACTGGGTCAGGACCGCTCACTCCGAGGAGTGGTCGTGTGGCGGACCAAGCATGTCCCGGGGGAACGAGGAATGAGCACAAAAGAGGTCGTCGTCTCGAAGCAGAGCCGGACTGCGCGTCTCCATGGCGCGCGCAAGACCCCGAATGGCGAGAGCGGGAGCACGCGGAGCCGCGGAGCTGCCTCGGCCATCGCGGAGTGGGAGCGGCTCTCGGACGACAACCGCGCCGAGGTCGAGCACCTCCAGGAGGTCCTGAAGGCCGTCAAGCAGGGCGATTTCACCGTCCGCTTCGAGTACCAGAAGGACGGCATCCTGAGCCGCACGGGCGAGCTCCTGAACGATATCATCGGCCTGAACGAGCACATGACGAGCGAGCTCGTTCGTGTCGGCAAGGTCGTCGGTCAGGAGGGCAAGATGCACGAGCGCGCCTCCGTCGGCCCCGCGAAGGGCTCGTGGGCGAGCTGCATGTCGTCGGTCAATCAGCTCATCTCCGACCTCGTCGCCCCGACGAACGAGGTCGCCCGCGTGATCACCGCCGTCGCCCGCGGCGACCTCTCGCAGAAGATGGTCCTCGAAATCGACGGTCGCCCGGTCCGCGGCGAATTCCTCCGCATCGGCACGACCGTCAACTCGATGGTCGATCAGCTCAACTCGTTCGCCGCGGAGGTCACCCGCGTCGCGAAGGAGGTCGGTAACGAAGGCAAGCTCGGCGGGCAGGCGGACGTGAAGGGCGTCTCCGGCACGTGGAAAGACCTGACGGACAACGTCAACGGCCTCGCGGCCAATTTGACGGCCCAGGTGCGTAACATCGCGAAGGTGACGACGGCGGTCGCGAAGGGCGACCTCTCGCAGAAGATCACGGTCGACGCGCGTGGCGAGATCCTCGAGCTCAAGAACACGATCAACGTCATGGTCGACCAGCTCTCGTCGTTCGCCGCGGAGGTCACGCGTGTCGCGAAGGAGGTCGGCACGGAGGGAAAGCTCGGCGGCCAGGCGGACGTGAAGGGCGTCTCCGGCACGTGGAAGGACCTGACGGACAACGTCAACGGCCTCGCGGCCAATTTGACGGCCCAGGTGCGCAGCATCGCGAAGGTGACGACGGCGGTCGCCAATGGCGACCTCTCGCAGAAGATCACGGTCGACGCGCGCGGCGAGATCTACGAGCTCAAGAACACCATCAATACGATGGTCGACACGCTCCGCTCGTTCGCGGCGGAGGTGACGCGCGTGGCGAAGGAGGTCGGCAACGAGGGCAAGCTCGGCGGGCAGGCCGAGGTGCAGGGCGTCTCCGGCACGTGGAAGGACCTGACGGACAACGTCAATGGCCTCGCGGCCAATCTGACGGCCCAGGTGCGTAACATCGCGAAGGTGACGACGGCGGTCGCGAAGGGTGATCTCTCGCAGAAGATCACGGTCGACGCGCGCGGCGAGATCCTCGAGCTGAAGAACACGATCAACGTGATGGTCGACCAGCTCTCGTCGTTCGCGGCGGAGGTGACGCGCGTGGCGAAGGAGGTCGGCAATGAGGGCAAGCTCGGCGGTCAGGCCGAGGTGCGCGGCGTCTCCGGCACGTGGAAGGACCTGACGGACAACGTCAACGGCCTCGCCGCCAATCTGACGGTGCAGCTCCGCGACGTCTCCAAGGTCGCGACCGCCATCGCGAACGGCGATCTGACGCAGAAGATCACCGTCGACGTCAAGGGCGAGATCCTGCAGATCAAGGACGTCATCAACAAGATGGTCGACCAGCTCAATTCGTTCGCCGCGGAGGTGACGCGCGTGGCGAAGGAGGTCGGCACGGAGGGCAAGCTCGGCGGTCAGGCCAACGTGAAGGGCGTGTCGGGCACGTGGAAAGACCTGACCGATAACGTCAACGTGCTCGCGGCCAATCTGACGACGCAGGTCCGCAACATCGCGAACGTGACGACGGCGGTCGCGAAGGGTGATCTGTCGCAGAAGATCACGGTCGACGCGCGCGGCGAGATCCTCGAGCTGAAGAACACGATCAACGTGATGGTCGACCAGCTCAATTCGTTCGCCGCGGAGGTGACGCGCGTCGCGAAGGAGGTCGGCACCGAGGGCAAGCTCGGCGGGCAGGCCGAGGTGAAGGGCATCTCCGGCACGTGGAAGGACCTGACCGACAACGTCAACGTGCTCGCGGCCAATTTGACGGTGCAGGTGCGCAACATCGCGAACGTGACGACCGCCGTCGCCCGCGGGGACCTCTCGCAAAAGATCACGGTCGACGCGCGCGGCGAGATCCTCGAGCTGAAGAACACCATCAATGTCATGGTCGGACAATTGCGCTCGTTCGCCGCGGAGGTGACGCGCGTGGCGAAGGAGGTCGGCACCGAGGGCAAGCTCGGCGGGCAGGCGGACGTGAAGGGCGTCTCCGGCACGTGGAAGGACCTGACGGACAACGTCAACGTGCTCGCGGCCAATTTGACGACGCAGGTCCGCAACATCGCGAAGGTGACGACGGCGGTCGCGAAGGGGGATCTCTCGCAGAAGATCACGGTCGACGCGCGCGGCGAGATCCTCGAATTGAAGAGCACCATCAACACGATGGTCGACACGCTGAACTCGTTCGCCGCGGAGGTGACGCGCGTGGCGAAGGAGGTCGGCACCGAGGGCAAGCTCGGCGGGCAGGCCGACGTGAAGGGCGTCTATGGCACGTGGAAGGACCTGACCGACAACGTCAATGCAATGGCGTCGAACCTCACGGTCCAGCTCCGCGACGTGTCCAAGGTCGCGACGGCCATCGCGAACGGCGATTTGACGCAGAAGATCACCGTCGACGTCAAGGGAGAGATCCTCCAGATCAAGGACGTCATCAACAAGATGGTCGATCAGCTCAATTCATTCGCCGCGGAGGTGACGCGCGTGGCGAAGGAGGTCGGCACCGAGGGCAAGCTCGGCGGGCAGGCCGAGGTGAAGGGCGTCTCCGGCGTCTGGAAGGACCTGACCGACAACGTCAACGTCATGGCCGCCAATCTGACGAAGCAGGTGCGCGGCATCGTGAAGGTCGTGACCGCGGTCGCCAATGGGGACCTCAGCCAGAAGTTCGTCCTCGAAGCAAAAGGCGAGGTCGCCGCGCTCGCCGAGACGATCAACAACATGACCGACACGCTGCGCACGTTCGCCGATCAGGTGACGACGGTCGCGCGGGAGGTCGGTATCGAGGGCAAGCTCGGCGCGGAGGCGAAGGTGCCGGGCGTCTCCGGCGTCTGGAAGGACCTGACCGACAACGTCAACATCATGGCCTCGAACCTGACGAAGCAGGTGCGCGGCATCGTGAAGGTCGTGACCGCGGTCGCCAATGGCGACCTGAGCCAGAAGTTCGTCCTCGAAGCGAAGGGCGAGGTCGCCGCGCTCGCCGAGACGATCAACAACATGACCGACACGCTGCGTATCTTCGCCGATCAGGTGACGACGGTCGCGCGCGAGGTCGGTATCGAGGGCAAGCTCGGCGGTCAGGCGAAGGTGCCCGGCGCGGCCGGCACGTGGCGCGACCTGACCGATAACGTCAATCAGCTCGCCGGCAATCTGACGGCGCAGGTGCGCGCGATCGGCGAGGTGTCCACCGCCGTCGCGCAGGGCGATCTCACCCGATACATCACCGTCGAGGCGCAAGGCGAGGTCGCCGCGCTGAAAGACAACATCAACCAGATGATCGGCAACCTCAAGGACACGACCCACAAGAACCAGGAGCAGGACTGGCTCAAGACGAACCTCGCCAAGTTCTCCAGCATGATGCAGGGCCAGCGCAGCATCGTCTCCGTCGGCCGGCTCATCATGTCCGAGCTCACGCCGCTCGTGGACGCCCAGCACGGCGCGTTTTACATGATGGAGAGCGACCCGAGCGGCGAGTCCGGCCTGCACCTCATCGCGAGTTATGGCTTCGGCGGGCGCAAGAACCTGTCGAACTCGTATCGAATGGGCGAGAGCCTGATCGGGCAATGCGCGTTCGAGAAGAAGCGCATCATGCTCCACGACGTGCCCGACGGGTTCATTTACATCGCGACGGGCATGGGGGAGGCGCCGCCGCGCAGCGTCGTCGTCCTGCCCGTGCTCTTCGAGGGCGAGACGAAGGCGGTCATCGAGCTCGCCTCGTTCAAGCCGTTCATCGCGAACCACCTCGCGTTCCTCGATCAATTGATGGATTCGATCGGCGTCATCCTCAACATGATCTCCTCCAGCATGCGGACGGAGGAGCTCTTGCAGCAGCTCAAGAAGTCGAACGCGGAGCTCGAGGCGCAGGCCGCGGAGCTCAACGAGAAGGCGAAGTTGCTCGAGATCAAGAACAACGAGGTCGAGCTCGCGAGCCTCTCGCTCGAGGAGAAGGCCGAGCAGCTCCAGCTCATCTCGAAATACAAGTCGGAGTTCCTCGCGAACATGTCGCACGAGCTCCGGACGCCGCTCAACAGCCTGCTCATCCTGTCGAAGATGCTCGCGGACAACCAGGCCGGCAATCTCACGGCCGAGCAGGTCCGCTTCGCGCAGACCGTCTACACGTCGGGCAACGATCTCCTGGCGCTGATCAACGAGATCCTCGACCTGTCGAAGGTCGAGGCGGGCAAGATGCCGATCGATCCGAGGACCTTCCGCCTCGCAGACGTCCGCGATTACCTGGAGCAGACGTTCCGACATGTCGCCGACCAGAAGGGGTTGTCGTTCGAGGTGCGCATGGATCCGCGGCTGCCCGAGACGCTTTACACGGACGTCAATCGGCTCCAGCAGATCTTGAAGAACCTGCTCTCGAACGCATTCAAGTTCACGAGCGAGGGCGGCGTATCCATGACGATCGCCGTGGCGCCGGGGGATCGAGGCGAGACGATGATCAGCTTCTCCGCGCAGGACACGGGTATCGGCATCCCGCCGGAGAAGCAGAAGCTCATCTTCGAGGCCTTCCAGCAGGCCGACGGGACCACGAGCCGCAAATATGGCGGGACGGGCCTCGGGCTCACGATCAGCCGCGAGATCGCGCGCCTGCTCGGCGGGACGATCGACGTCGTGAGCGCGCCGAACCGGGGCAGCACGTTCACGCTGTACCTGCCGGCGAATTACGTCGGCCCGGAGATCCCGGACCGCGAGGAGTCGAGCTCGGCGCCGCCGTCCACGGACAACCTCGTCCGGCTCTTGCCGCCGGGCGCCGATTTCGGCGGGATGAAGGTGCTGCTCGTCGACGACGACAACCGCAACCTGTTCGCCCTGCGCACGGTGCTGGAGGCGCGGCAGATCGAGGTGCTCCACGCGGAGAACGGGCGCGTCGCGCTCGAGTTGCTCCAGGAGCACCCGGACGTCGACCTCGTGCTCATGGACACGATGATGCCGGAGATGGACGGCCTCACCGCGACCCGCGCCATCCGCGACATCATCCAGTTCCAATCGCTGCCCATCATCTCCCTCACCGCGAAGGCGATGAAGGGGGATCGCGAGAAGGCGCTCGCGGCCGGAGCCTCCGATTACGTGACGAAGCCCGTCGACCCGGAGCGGCTGCTCGCCGTCATCCACGGCTGGCGCTTCAAGAAGCATGTCTGCCCGAGCCCCACGGGTTGATGGGATTGCGAATGTTGGCCCCCCAGGAGATCATGAACGCGGAACAACGCACGCCGCTGGCGAGCGTCCTGCTCGTCGACGATACCCCCGCAAACCTGCTCGTCCTCGCCGCGGTGCTGAAGCCCCTCGGGGCCCGGCTCGTGGAGGCGAAATCGGGGATCGAGGCCCTGGAGTGCGTGCGTCGTGAGCCGTTCGCGGCCGTGCTGCTCGACGTCCAGATGCCGGACATGGACGGCTTCGAGGTCGCGCGCCGCATGCGCGAGACCGAGTATGGCCGCGAGGTGCCGATCCTGTTCTTGACGGCCATCCACCGCGACGAGGCGTACGCGCGCCGCGGGTATGCGAGCGGCGCCGCCGATTACATCACGAAGCCGTTCAACGTCGACGTGCTCCGCGCGCGGGTGAAGGCGTTCGTGGATCTCTTCCAGCAGAGGGAGGAGATCCGCAAGGCGCAGGTCGAGCTCCGGACGCGGGAGCGCGACGAGGCCGTGCGCCGGCTCGTGGCATTCGAGCGGATCGCGACGGCGGCGCTCGAGACGGACGAGCTCGGCGTGCTCTTGCGCGAGCTGCTCGATGTCTTCCTGGGCGCGGCGGACGCGGCGGATTCGGCGATGGTCTTGCTCCGCGAGGGCGAGGACCTCCGCGTGCGCGCCGTCGTGGGCCCGCACGAGGTCGACGAGGGTTTCTCCGTGCGTATCGGAGAGGGCTTCTGCGGGACGATCGCCGCGGGCAAGCAGCCGGTCGAAATGGAGGGCGCCCTGTCGTTCCCGGATTGCGCGTGCGTGAAATCCAGGGGCACGCGGGCGCTTTATGGCGTGCCGCTCCTCCATTTCGGGGAGGTCGTCGGGGTGGCCGTCATCGGATCGAGCCAGGCGAGCCGGTTCGCCGATCTGGACAAGCGGCTCTTCGCGGCGATGGCGGAGCGCGCGGCCTGGGCCGTGGCCCGGCACCTCCAGCGCTCGGCGCACGAGGCCGAGCGCGCCGCGCTGCTCGAGCGCGAGCGCGCCGCGCGCGCCGAGGCGGAGCTCGCGAGCCTGGCCAAAGACCAATTCCTCGCGACGGTCTCGCACGAGCTCCGGACGCCGCTCAACGCGATCCTCGGCTGGGCCGTCCTCGCGCGCCAGAAGGCGCCGCCGCAGGTCGAGCGGGCGCTCTCGGTCATCGAGCGGAATGCGCGGGCGCAGGCGCGCATCATCGACGACGTGCTCGACATCTCGCGTATCGTGAGCGGCAAGTTCCGCCTCGATATGGTGCCGACGAACCTCGTGGAGGTCACCCAGGCCGCCGTCGAGTCGCTCCGGCCCGTGGCGGAGTCCCGCGGCGTCAAGCTCGTGGTCCGGCTCGGGCCGCTCGGCTTCACGCTCGGTGATCCCGAGCGGCTCCAGCAGGTCGTCTGGAATCTTCTGTCGAATGCGATCAAATTCACGCCGAAGGACGGCGAGGTCGAGCTCAGCGCGTGTCTTCGCGGCTCGAAGCTGCTCCTCCGGGTGCGCGACACCGGGCAGGGGATCGATCCTGCGTTCATGCCGCATCTCTTCGAGGCCTTCCGGCAGGCGGACGGATCGACGGCGCGGCGGCATGGAGGGCTCGGGCTCGGGCTCGCGCTCGTCAAGCAAATGGTCCAGGCGCACGGCGGGACGATCCGCGCCGCGAGCGACGGCGTGGGCAAGGGCGCGACATTCACGGTGGAGCTGCCCATCCGGAGCACGCCGGCGACGCGCGCGTCCGAGGACGAGAGCGCCGCGCCGACCGAGAAGCAGGTGCGTTTGTCGGGGCTCAAGGTGCTCGTGGTCGACGACGAGGAGGACGCGCGTTCTCTCTTGCGGCGTGTGCTCGAGGAGCGGGGCGCGACCGTGACGCTCGCCGCGTCGAGCGACGAGGCGCTCGACGACCTCTCGCGCTCGCGGCCCGACGTGCTCGTGAGCGACATCGGCCTGCCGGGGATGGATGGTTATGCGCTGATTCGCAGCATTCGCACGTTGCCGCCGGAGGTCGGCGGGCGGACCCCGGCGATCGCGCTGACGGCTTATGCCCGCAGCGAGGACAGCCAGCGCGCGTTCGCCGCGGGGTTCCAGCGGCACGTGCCGAAGCCGGTGGACCTCGGGCGGCTCGTGTCGCTCATCGCCAATCTGTGCGGGATTCCGCTGACGGAGGCTTAAGGCATCGCCGACACGCCGATCAGCATCCGGTGCCCGTGCAGCATGCCGACGTAAAGCAAGATCACCACGACGAACCGCACGATACCGATCTCGGCGAACGCCTTGCCCACGCCCCCGCGGGCGAACGGCACGATCGAGGTCTTCTCGGCGAACGGCGCCCACGCCTCGCCGAGCGTGGCCTTGCGGCGGCTGTCGATGTGCAACATCCCCGCGATCGCGAGGCAAACGATCCCGCCGAAGAGGCAGACCGACGCCACGTCCCCGTTCGGCGGGATATGGGCCAGGCCCCAGAGCGCGAACGACCATAACCCCGGGTGCCGCGTGATGCGCACGATCCCGCGTGGCTCGGCGCCGATCGTCTTCTCCTGGCCCGCCGCGGTGGGGTTCTTCGTGGTGAAGCCGCAGACCATGAAGAAGAACGCGATCGGCATGACGACGAGCGGGATCCCGCGCGTCCACGGCGGCGCGCGCCAGAGCTCTTCGTGAGGCGCCGCGCGATAAGCGAAGATCATCCAGACGAACGCCGCGAGGACGAGGATCGAATAGATTCCCTGGAATCCCTTGTCGCCGAGCTTCTGGATGAGCGGGCGCCGGATCGTCAGGCTCGACAGCCCCACATGGCCGAGGAAAAAGGCGAGCGTCGCGGCCGCGAGCACGCCGAGGCTGCCGTCCTTCGCCTTCGTGGCCACCTCCGCGGGTTTCTCGGGCGTGCCGATCTCCACGATCGCGGCGACGAGGTGATCGACGTCGCCCTCGCGCATCGCGAGCCCCGGCATGGCGCCGGGCATGTACCCCTCCACGATGTCGTGGTTCGGCTCGAGGATGCTGCGGCGGATGTAGGCCGCGTCCGCGACGAGCTCGCGGGGTTTTTCCTGGGTGATGACCTTGCGGGTCTTGCCCACGAGGCCCTGATAGGTCGGGCCGGGGCGCGCGGAGCCGTCGAAGGAATGGCAGGCCGCGCATCCGCGCTCGAAAAGGAGCTGCTTGCCGCGCGCGGGGTCGCCCTCGGCGAGGGCGCCGGGGGCGAAGAGCAGGGCGACGCCCGCGAGGGCGAGAGCCGGGAGGGTACGCATGGGGCGGGAGGTTACGCCGGGCGGAGCCGATGTGCCAGCGCCCTCGCGAGGGAGGTGTTGCGCGCGTCGATCCGTGAATGGTAGGCTCCCGCCAATGTCGCTCGCGGGCGGGCATCGGGACGAACGCCACAAGCTCGCCATGGTCGCTGCGTGGGCGATTGCGATCGCCTATCTGCTCGCGGCGAGGGGCGTACGCAATTTCTTCCCGCTCTCGGTCTTCGACATGTACCAGGGGCGCTCGCCCGACGTCGCGTCGCGGGTCCTCGTGGTGATCGACGCCTCGGGCGAGGCCGCGGAGATCACGGCGTTCGACGCCTTCTCCTGCGCGCCCGCGTGGCCGAAGCTCGACGACGTCCGGCACTGCGCGCACCATGATCAAGGGCGCGTCGAATACGTCGCCCGCGACCTGCAGGTCCACTTCGACGCGCACGTGACGTCCGACGCCTCGGGGATGGAAGGCGCGCGCCTCGTCTGGCGGACGTGGAAGCTCGAAGATCGCCCGGGGCCGCCGGCGATCGACGATTGCGAGATCGCCGTTTGCCGCGTACGCCGGAGGGCGCCTTGAGCCTCGCGTACGGCTCCCCGTGGGATGGGTATTCGCGCGCCCCGCTGCGTATCGGCCTCGCCGCGATCGCGGGGCTCGTCTTCCTGGGTGAGGCCTGGTCCGTCGCGCGGATGGCGAGCGACCCCCATTTTGCGCCGAAATCGCCCGGGGTCCTGCAATTCTTGCCGAACACCCCGGCCCTCGCCTGGGCGCTTTTTGGCCTCGCCGCGGTGGGCCTCCTCTTCGTCGCCCTCGGTCGGTGGACGATCGCCGCGGGCCTCTGGGCGATCACGTGGATGGCCGTGTTGAGCCAGTGGCAGATCGAGCTCTTCGGCACGCCGTCGCGGAACTGCTTCTTCCCGGGGGCGATGCTCTTCGGCTGGGTCCTCGGCGCCGTCTGGGCCCGCGTCGTCGCGGGGCCTATCGCCGAGACGCCCGAGGGGCGCCCGTTTCGCGAGTCGCTCGCCGAGGCGGGCGCGATGGCCTGTATCGCGGCCGGGTACGTGGGCTCGGCGCTGAGCAAGCTCTTTGCGTCGGGGTTTGGCTGGGTCAATCCGAGCCAGATTCGCTGGCTCGTCCTCTCGCAGGAGCCACTCGCGGCGTGGCCGTGGCTCCTCTCGTACCGACAAGCCCTCGTCGAGAGCCCGGATCTCGCGCGGCTCTCCGCGCTGCTGACGCTCGTGATCGAGGGGGGCTCGTTCGTCCTCCTGTTCGGCGCGCGCTGGCGCCTCGCGTGGGCGTGGGTGATATGCGCGCTGCACGTGAACATCATCCTGCTCTGCACGATGCCGTATTTCGAGCCGATGTCGCTCCTGCTCCTCTTCGCGCTCCCCTTTCCGCGTATCTTCGGGCGCCCCCGGATCGAGGATCCGCTGCTCGAGCGCAGGCCCGCGTTTGGCAAGGCCATCATCCCGGACGCGATGTGGATCCTCCTCTGCGTGCTGATCGTGCTCGCCTGGATCGCCCCCGTGGGCTGGGGTGCGGGCTGAATCAGGCGGGCTCGGGCAGCGCCGGGCTCGCGCCGGAGGGGGCGGGGCGGACACGCCAGATGCGGTGGTCGAACCAGTAATGGGCGAGGTTGACGCCGATCATGGCCGCGGCCCAGGGAGGAAATACAGATATTGAACATAATGCCCGCTCGCGAGGGCATACAGCGGGACCAGGTGGCCGCCATGTGCGCGAGGTTCAGGCCGACGAAGCTCGAGGAAAAGACGTACAGCGCGGCCGTCTCGCCGACGATGCCGGCGCGCGTGGCGAGGGCGAGGCAGACACCCGGCAGCGCCGAGGCGGCGTAGCAGATCCACTCCGCGGGGCCGGAGGTGGCCGCGGCGCGGCTCATGCGGGGGCTCCGTTTGCGTTCGTGCTCGCGCGCGCGATGGCGCACCCCGTCGGCGAGCGCGCCGAGGACCGTGCTCGCGAGGTGCTGGACGAGCGGACGCGGCAAGTTGCGCTTCGGCGTGAGCAGGCCCTTCGTGGTGACGTTCGGGATGTCCTTGCGGCCGAAGCGATTCGTCTCGGCGCACTCCACGAGGCCGTGCTCTCGAGCGCGCGGCAGCGCGGCGTGCAGCGCGGCGATCATCACGTTGCCGACGAAGCGGATGCGCTCGCGTGGCGTGCCTTCGCGCAGGAGGTTCGCCTCGGCGTCGATCGATGAGGTGAGCAGGAGGTCGGCGACGCCGTCCGTGACCACGCGGTTGATCTCCTCGGGCATCGTCCGATCGAACGAGCGGAGCCCCGCCTCGGCTTCTCCTGGGGATGCGACTGGGATCCCGAGAAACGCGCCGTGTACGCGGCGATCGCCTCTTTCGGGATCCTGCACACGATCGATTACGACACGGGCGCGAGCGTGGACACGACGTGGACCGGGATGGGCTCGTGACGTCGAACGTGGGGGTCGTGGAGATCGAGCTCGGGGCGTGAAGCCTCGTCAGCCGACCCGATCCCGGAGCGGGACCGAGGCCACGCGCTTCGGCTCGGCGGCACGATCAAACGGCGCACCGGAGGCCTCCAGCGCTGTGATCACCTCCGCGGCGAGCCGCATCGCGCGCGCGCCGTCCTCCGCCGTGACCTTCGGCCGATCGCCGCGGAGGACGCTCTCCCGGAACGCGACGCAGAGGCGCGCGAGGTCGCCGCCGCGCGGCGGCGTGCGGGTCCGTTTGCCGCCGGCGTCGCTCACCTCCACGAGGTCCCGGCCCTCGGACCGTATCCACGACACACGCCTTCCATCGGCGAGGCGCGCGCGTACTTCGAGCGCGTCCGCGACCTCGGCGAGCAAGAGCTCGATCGTCACGTCGGGCTGCAGAGGGCCTTGTCCACGCGCGCGGACGGTCACGCGCTCGGGCCTGCCGCCGCCCTTGGCCGAGGCCTTTCGCACCCGCAGGTCCTCGCCGGCCACGGCGCGCGCGAGGTCGCCGAGGTGAATCAGGAGCTCGTAAAGCGCGGTGCGCGACCACGCGTGCAAGCTCGCGGGCGAGGAGGGCGTCGCTCGATGGATGACCTCGATTTCGACGGGACGCGTGGCCCCGCTCCGATCCGCGAGCACCGAGAGGACCTCTTCGAGCCCGCCCGCCGCGCGGAGCTGCTGCGCCACCGTGATGCGCTCCTTGGCCTCGGCGGCGAGCGCTTCGGCCTCCGCGAGCGTCGCGCCGAGCGGTTTTTCCACGAGGCAGGGCAGGCCCCGGGCGAGCGCGTCGCGCGTGATCTCCGCGTGCTCGCGCGTGCTCGTGGCGACGATGACGGCGTCGATCGGGGCGCGCGCGCAGAGCTCGGCGAGCGAGCGCGCGCGTGGAACATCGGCCGCGATCTCCGGCAGGTCCTTGTCGGGCGCGTGTGGCGAGGTGATGCCCGAGAGGACGAACCCGCCCGCTTGCTCCAGGGCCTTCGCGAAGGCGAGGCCGCGCCGGCCCGTGCCGACGATCGCGACGCGCAGGGCCGGCGACGTGGCTTCGGTCGGGGCCACGGGCAGGTGGACACGCTCGCGGGGCGCTTCGGGGAGCGGGATCTCGGCGCTGTGCGGGACGCGGCCGTCGCCGAAGCGCAGCTCGTCGAGGCGATCGATCCCGGGCCGGAAGCGGGCGATACGTGGCTCGTTCAGGCATTTCTCGGGCGTGATCTTCTCGCCGGGGATCGCCCGGAGCTCACCCGTGCCGAAGACCGCCGCATAAGGCTTCCACACGCCCGTGCACACGAGGTCGAAGCGGCAATCGGCGCAGGCCGGGCCTTTTTGCTTCTGCGGGAGGTCCTCCGTCAGCGCGCCGCTCAAGGAGACGAGCACGTCGCTCCACGGCATCATCTCTTCGAGCTGGCACGGCGGCACGCCCTGGCGCGAGCCGACCACGACCTCGACGCCGAGCTCGCTCGCCCGCGCGATCGCGCGCTTCAGGTAGGGCATGACGTCCGAGAAACGCGGGACGTGGTCGGCGAGGCGCTCGAGGGCCTTGTATTGCGGCGTGACGTACGCGAACGAGATGCCGATCCGCGCGCCGAACTCGGCGTGTATCCACTCGACGAAGCGCACGAGGTGGCGGAAGTTCTGCGCGGAGACGACGTGGTTCACGTCGAGCCGGAGCTCGTCGTGGCGCGCGAAGAGGTGCAAGGCCCGCAGGGTGCGCGCGTGGTCGCCCATCTTGCGGGTCATCTGCCGCGCGAGCGCCTCGTCGTGCGCGTGCAGCGAGACGAAGACGTTCGTGAGGCCCGCGCGGACGAGCGCGTCGACCTTCTCGGGTTTGTCGAGGAGGACGGCGTTCGTGACGAGCTCGATGCTGCGGACGCCGGTCCGCTTGGCGACGGAGACGTAATCGACGAGGTGGCGCGAGAGCGTGGGTTCGCCGCCGCTGAACGAGATCTGCTCGACGCCCGTCCGGCCGAGCCGCGCGATCCTGCGCATCATCCGGCCCGGATCCTCCTCGACGTTGTGCGAGGTCTCGTTCGCGCTGCAGAACCAGCAGTCCTGGTTGCAGTGGACCGTGGGCCGAAGGACGGTGAAGAAGGCCGCGCGCGCCGCGTTTTTCCGGGTCTCGTCCCAGCGCTCGCGCGGGCGCTGCTGCGGGGCGCGAGGCAAGGGGGACAAACCCGCGGCGCCGTGCGTGGCGAGGTAGAGCGTCGTCGTGCCAGGACAGGCGCGCGAGGCGCCGCAAGAAGCCTCGCAGCTCGGCGCGAGCGAGGAGGTGGCGTGGCGCGGGATCGGCCGGCCGCCGCGATCCGCGAGCAGGCGCTCGGGGATCACGACCGAGCCGTCGGGGTCCTTCGTCGCGACGGCGCAGAGCGGGATGCCGTCCCGCTCGGTCAACGTGATCTCGAGGCCTCTTTCGCGGGCGAACGTGATCGCCGCGAGCAGCGCCTCCCGCGCTCGATCCCAGCGCGGCGGCGAGAGCTCACGCGGCGTGCGACCATCCACGGGGCGGAGCGCGGAGGGCGTGTACAGGCGGACGCGACGCGTGCTCGGCGCCGTGGTCGCGAGCAGCGCGATCGTCCCGCGGAGATCCTGGATCGACGGGTCGAGCACCGGCACCTCGAACACGACGTCGAGCCCGGTCGCCGCGATCGCGCCGAGGCCCGCGAGCCCCGCGGAGAAGGCGCCACGCACGCGGGCGATCGCGTCGTGTACGGCCGCCCGGTCGCTCGCGAGGAACAACACGACGCCCGTGAGGCCCGCGGCGCGGAGCTCCTCGGCGCGCCCCTGCGCGGCGTAGGCCACGCCGTTCGTCCGCGCGTACACCGCGCCCCAGCCCGCGTCACGCGCGGCTCGTACGGCCTCGCCGAGATCCTTCAGGCGTGAAGCTTCTCCGCGCAGCTCGAGCACGCCGCCGCCGCGCCGGAGCTCGCGCTGCCGCGTGCCGAGGTCGGCCGGTTTGCCGCGGCAATCACAGACGGGGCAAGCGAGGTTGCAACCCGGCGCGAGCAAGAGGCTCGTGTCGGTCGTGCCGGCGCGGGGGCTCATGCGTACCCGCATTCTTCGCCGCAGCAGAGGTCGCGCGCAAGAGGCACGGGCTTGGGGTAGGATGATGCCCTCGATGCGCGTCGCGCGGGTGCTCACCAACGAGACCTGCAACCAGGGTTGCAGCTTCTGCTCGGCGCGAAGACCGGCCGAGCGGCCGGAGCTCGTTCGCCCGAGGTCCGTGCTCGCCCGCATCGACGCCGCGCTCGCGGAGGGCGCGCGCGAGGTCGTCCTGACGGGCGGCGAACCCACGATGCGCCGGGACCTCGCCGCCCTCGTGAAGCACGCCCGCGCGCGCGGGGCCGAGCGCGTCGTGCTGGAGACGAACGCGGCGCTCGTCACGGAGAGCCTCGCGCGCTCCCTCGTGGACGCGGGCCTCTCGATCGCGCGCGTGCACATGCCGGCGTTTGGCCCCGAGGCGGACGTGATCACGCGGGACGAGGGCGGGTTCTCCGCCACGCTCGCGGGCGCGCGTGCCCTCGTCGCGGCGGGGATCCCGCTCGAGATCGCGACGCCGATCGTCCGGGAGAACCTCGAGCTCGTCGCGTCGATCCCGGGCCGCCTGCGCGCCGCGGATCTCCCGGTCTCGCGCCTCGTCGCCTCGGTCCCCGTGGACGCGCCCGATCCCGCGACGCTCGCGCCCCTCGAAGGCGCCGCGCGCGCGCTCGAGCGGCTCGATCAAGCCGCGCGTGAGGCCGCGATCCCGCTCTCGCTCGACCCCGGCGCGGCGATCCCTCCTTGCTCGTTCGAGCGCCCCGCGCGCCTCGCGCACCTCTACGCGTTGAGCCCCGGCGGCGCCACGCGCCCGGGCCACGCGCGCGTCGCCGCGTGCAGCACGTGTGTCGTCGCGGATCGTTGCCCCGGCGTGCCGAGCCCGCTCCTCTCGCGTGAACCCGCGTCGCGCTTCCGTCCCCTCACGGAGGACCGGGTCCGCCGCAAGCTCACGGTGATCTCGTCGATCCGCGAGCAGATCGATCGCGAGCTCGTCACGCGTGACGTCCACCGCACGCCCGACGGTCACCTCGTGCCCTCGTACATCGTGCGGATCCAGTTCCAGTGCAACCAGGCCTGCGATTTCTGCTTCGTCTCGACGCACCTGCCGGCGCCCGAAGAGGAGGACGTGCGCCGCGCCATCCTCGAGGTCGGCCGCGCGGGCGGCGTGTTGCAGATCTCGGGCGGCGAGCCGACCTTGAACGGCCGCCTCCTCGCGTACGTCGAGCTCGCGAAGCGTGAGGGCGCGATCACCGTGGAGCTGCAGACGAACGCGGTGCGCCTCGCCGACGCGGGGCTCACGCGCAGCCTCGAAGAGGCCGGGCTCGATGTGGCGTTCGTGTCGCTGCACGGATCACGCGCCGAGGTCTCGGACGTGATCACGCGCGCGCCGGGCACGTTCGAGAAGACGGCGCGGGGCCTCGACGCGCTCGCGCAGACGAAGATCCAGGTCCGGCTGAACTTCGTCTTTTGCGCGCCGAACAGGGCGGATTTCCCGGATTTCGTGCGCCTCGTCGCGGCGCGCTGGCCGGCCGCGCAGATCAACGTCTCGGTCGTCGGAGGGTTCACCGACCTCGTGCCCCGCACGGAGAGCCTGATCCCGCGGTACGGCGATCTCTTGCCCGCGATGCGAGAGGGCCTCGAGATCGCGCGCGCGGCCGGCATTTCCGTGCTCGGGTTCGAGTCGATGTGCGGGATCCCGCTCTGCCTCGCGCCCGTCGATCCGCGTGGTTTCTTCGACCTCGCCGAGATCCCCGCGGGGCACGACGGGGGCGAGTTCGTCCGCGCCGAAGCGTGCGGGCGGTGTGAGCTGAATACACGCTGCTTCGGGTTTCGGCGGAGTTATGCCGAGCTTCATGGAACGGCGGAGGCGAGAGCGGTCGTGCGTGGAGCGCATTCGTCCTTCCCGCCTCCCTCGTAGGGCGGTATGGAGCGTGCCGTGTCGGGGGTACGGAGCAAAAGGGTGCCGGGCGAGCGAGACAAGGCGACGACCGTTCTGTCCATGGTCGGCCTCCCCGCGCGGGGAAAGACGTACATCGGGCGCCGCGTGGCGCGTTACCTGAGCTGGCTCGGCCATCCGACCCGCGTGTTCAACGTGGGCAGCTACCGCCGCCGGCAGATCGGGGCGAGCCAGCCTGCGGATTTTTTCGCGCCGACGAACAAGGAGGGCCGGCAGGTCCTGCACGACCTCGCCATGACGGCGCTCGACGACATGCTCGCCTGGCTGCGCGAGGGCGGCGAGGTCGGCATCTTCGACGCGACGAACAGCACGAAGGAGCGAAGGCGCTTCGTCGAGGAGCGGTGTCGCAAGGAGGGGCTGCCGGTCGTCTTCATCGAGTCGTTCTGCAACGACCCGGCGGTGATCGAGGCGAACGTCCGCGACACGAAGCTCAAATCACCCGACTACGTGGACATGGACCCGGACGCGGCGGCGCAGGACTTCCTGCGGCGCATCGCCCACTACGAGTCCATGTACGAGACGCTCGACGATCCGAACCAGAGCTACATCAAGATCATCGACGTCGGCCGGCAGGTGATCCTGAACCGGATCCACGGCTATCTGCCCGCGCGCCTGGCGCCGCTGCTCATCGACCTGCACGTCTCGCCGCGGCCGATATGGCTGACGCGGCACGGGCAGAGCGCCTACAACCAGCACGGCCGCATCGGCGGCGACCCCGAGCTCTCGCCGGCGGGCGAGGAGTACGCGAAGCACCTGGCGGAGTTCGTTCGGAAGAACGCGAAGCGGGATCAGGAGGTCGCGGTCTGGACGAGCACGCTCCGGCGGACGATCCAGACGGCGACGAAGATCACGCGCTCGCCGCGGACGTGGCGCGCGCTCGACGAGATCGACGCGGGGGTCTGCGACGGGATGACGTACGACCAGGTGCGGATCGAGATGCCGGACGTGTGGGCCGCGCGGAGCGCCGACAAATTCCGGTATCGTTATCCCCGCGGGGAATCGTACGAGGACGTGATCCAGCGGCTCGACCCGCTGATCATCCAGCTCGAGCGCCAGCGCTCGCCGACGCTGGTGATCGCGCACCAGGCGGTGCTCCGGTCGATTTACGCGTACCTGATGGACCGGCCGCCGGGCGAGTGTCCGTCGATCAGCGTGCCGCTACACACGGTGATCCAGTTGACGCCGACGGCGTACGGCTGCGAGGAGAAGCGGTTCGCGTTGCCGCCACACGTGGAGGATCAGGGGGCGGGGGGGTAGGGCTCGAGGGGCTCGGCCGGGCCGCCGGGGTGCGCGGAGAGGCGGCGCTCCTCGTTCGCGAGCGCCTCGACGTGCCTGAGCGCCGCGCGCGTGGGGAGCACGAAGAGGGCCGGCGCGAGCGCGAGTAGCAGCGTCACAAGCAGGGAAGGGCGCGCGCGGGAGAGGGCCACTCGTAGCCCACGCGGCGGCATCGCGGCGAACGTCGTGAGGACGAGCGGAAGCACGAAGATCACGCCCGAGGCCGCGAGGTCGAGGCTCTTGCCGCGGAGGTCGTGCGCGGCGCGCGCGAGCTCTTCCAGGGGGGTGCCGGGCGTCGAGAGGGTGATGGCCTCGCCCATCGCCGGCGCGAGCGCCGCGAGCAGCACGCCCCCGATGCCCGCGCACGCCGCGGCGAGCAGGCGCGTGGCGGCGTAACCATCGCCGCGGTTCGTCCGCGAAGCGCCGAGCACCACGGCGACGAGGCCCATGCCCGCGGGCAACGCCGCGACCCAGCTCCCGACCGCGTACCGCCCGAGGTCCTCCTCGCCGAGCAGACGCGCCACGAGCGCCGCGCCCGGGAGCGAGAGCGTCGCGACGACGAGCGCGGCGAGCGGGCGTTTGTCCTTGTTGATCGAGGCCGTGGCGCGGGCGGGGCGGAGCGCGAGCGCGGCCGCGCCGAGCGTGATCGCCGCGGCGAGCAGGCCCGCGTCGTAGACGGCTGCGCGGACCGTGAGCGCGAAGGCCGCGGCGCGCGCGCGCTCGCCGAAGGGGAGGTCGGGCAAGGGCGAAAGCGGATCGGGCAGCCACGAGAGGCCGGCGGCGAAGGTGATCGCGGCGAGCAGCGCGGGCGGCAGGCAGACGAGCGACGCCGGGGCGCGCCGATCGGCGACGAAACGCGCGAGCCCGGCGGTCGCGGCGAGCGCGAAGCCGATCGCGAAGCCCACGGCGAGGGCGGCGCGTGGCTCGGCGAGGTGCAGGTTGAAGAGCGCGATCCGCGCGAGGCCCGCCTCGGACTCGGCGAGCAGGACGAGGGCGACCGTGATGGGGACGAGGAGCGTTATCGTCGCGACGGCCAGGTTTTGCCGCGTGCGTCGTGATGCGCGGCGGGCTCGCACTTCGGGGCTCGCCGCGGCGTCCTTGTCAGCCACGTCGCGCAGCGTATCCGGACCGGGCCCTCTCTCGCGAGGGAAAAACCGTGACAACGCGCCGCGGCCATCGATACCCTGCGGGGCATGCGCGCCGCGGGCGTCTTCGCGTGGGCCTTCTCGACGTCGATGGTGCTGACGTCACCGGCCGACGCGTTCCCGGGTTTTTACGTGGGCCGCGCGGAGGCGAAGCTCGAGAGCGGCGCGGCGAGCGTGGTGCTCGCGCGCAGCGGGACGCGCACCGTCGTTTCGATGCAGAATGACTACGCGGGCCCGGCCGAGGCGTTCGTGATGGTCGTGCCCGTGCCGGTCGTGCTCTCCGCGGACGCGGTGAAGACGCTGCCGAAGGGCCTCTTCGAGCGCCTCGACGTGATCAGCGCGCCGCGGCTCGTCGAATCGTGGCAGCAGGACCCTTGCACGTACGCGGACATCACGTCGGGGCTCGCGTTTGCGCCCAGCGGCGAGGGCCCGCCGCCGGACGTGGGCCTCGTGGGCGCGGGCATGCAAGGGCGCCGCGTCGAGGTCGAAGCAAAATTCACGGTCGGCGAATACGACGTCGTGATCCTCGGCGCCGAGGATCCACGCGGGCTCGACGCCTGGCTCGTGGATCACGGCTATCCCCTTCCGAGGGACGCCGCGCAGGCGCTGCGGCCCTACGTCGAGGCGGGAATGAAGTTCTTCGTGGCGAAGGTCGACGCCTCGAAGATCGATCTGCGGGACGGCCGCGCCGTGCTCTCGCCGCTCCGGTTCGAATACGACGAGGAGACGCTCCGGCTGCCCGCGCGCCTCGGGTTCGTCAACGCGGCCGGCGCGCAGGACCTCGTCGTGCACGTGCTCGCGCAGGACCGATACGAGGTCGCGAATCATCGGAACGTCACGATCCCGACGAACATCGAGGTCGAGGAGGCGGCCCGCGCGCGTTTCGGCGAGTTTTACGCGGCGCTCTTCGACGCGACGCTCGAGAAGAACCCCGGGGTCATCGTGACCGAATATGCGTGGGACACGGGGTCGTGTGATCCGTGCCCGGGCCCCGTGCTCTCGGCCGAGGAGCAACGGCTGCTCGGCGCGCCGCCGGGCATGCTCGTGCATACACGTCTCCACGCGCACTATGGCAAGGACGAGCTCGGGGAGGACCTCGTCTTTCGGGTCGCGCCGCCGATACAAGGAGGGCGCGGCGGCGAGGGCCAGGCGGCGGTGCCCGCGGAGGTGAGCACGTTTCAGGGGCGCTACATCCTCCGTCATCGATGGCAGGGCCCGGTGACGTGCCCGAACCCCGATTACGATATCTGGGGCGGGCCGCCGAGCGGGGATCGGGCGAGCGTGAAGGTGGCCGCGGGGCCCTTCGACGTGACGCGCGGAGAGGTCGATCTTTCGACGATGGTGCTCGACTCCGTGCCCGCCGCCGGGATCGTGGCGGCGCCGCGGCCCGAGCCCGTCGGGGCAGGGAGGCGATTCTTGCTCGGCCTCGGCCTCGGCGCGGGCGCGGGGCTCTTCGGCACGATCGGCGTGGTGCTCGCGGCGACCCGGTCGAGGCGTGGTCTGCGCAGGAATGCGCAATAACGATGGAACGGGAGCTCACGATGAGACGATATCTTGGTTATTCGGTCCTCGCTTCGTTCGCTTGCCTCCTCGCGATCTCCGCGGGGTGTGAAGGCGAGGATCTCAACACGGGCGGCGCGGGCGGGAGCGGGCTCACCCCGAATACGGGCGGCGGCGGCGCGGGCGGGGGCACGGGCGGCGCCGGCGGCGCGATGCAGGAGAGCTTCATCCGGATCCATTACCGCCTGCAGGACGGCGGGGATCCGAAGACGTGGGGCGTGCATTTCTGGGGCGCAGGCTCGGCCTCGCCGATGTGGGGCTCGCCGCAGATGTTCGACGGGACCGACGCGTTCGGCGTGTACACCGACGTGCGGGTGACCGTGACGGGCGAGGCCGACGACGCGTGGCTCGGGCTCATCCCGGTGCAATGCTCGAACGGCGATTGCAAGAAGGACGTGGAGACGGGGGTTCGTTTCGCCGACCTCACGAAAAACGCCACGGATCCGAGCATCGCCGAGTGCTGGATCACGCAGGGGCAGGCGGTCTCCGTCGCGCCGCCGACGGCGTCCGGGCCGGCCTACGAAATCTCGCGCCCGAAGGATTTCATCGACCTCGGCGATGGCAGCGTGCGCCTGATGTTCCGGGTGGCGAAGGGCTCGACGGGCACGGTCGAGTACGGCGCGGCCGCGGGCACGCTCGACCAGACGGCGACGTGGACGGCCGCGGACGACATCAACAAGGATGGCCTCGTGATCACCGGCCTGACGCCGGGCCAGCCGGTGTATTACAAGATATCGACGTCGCTCGACGTGAATGGGGAGCTCCTCGCGGACACGTCGGAGGTGCTCGACCTGACGCCGATCTCCTATGCGCCGATCACGGACGCGGCCGACTGGGCGTCGTGGGGCGGCAAGGGGATCATGTATCAGCTCATCGTCCGCACGTTCGCGGACGGCGGCGCGACGAAGGCGGTGGGCGATTCGAAGACGGAGAGCGGCATCGACGAGACGAAGACCGACGGCGTGGGTGATCTCGTCGGGTTGCGCAAGGCGCTGCCGTACCTGAAGGACCTCGGCGCCGACGCCATCTGGATGACGCCGGTGTTCAAGGCGAAGAGCTACCACGGCTACGACACCACGGACTTTTACGACATCGATCCGTCGGTCGGCACGATCAAGGATTTCACCGACCTCACGGAGGCGGCGCACGCCGAGGGGATCAAGATCATCCTCGATCTCGTGCAGAACCACGTGGCCGACGTGAACCCCTGGTTCGTCGCGGGCGCGGACCCGAAGCACGCCGATTACACGAAGTACCACGACTGGTTCGTCTGGTCCGATCAGTATTCGAACATGCTGGCGGACGGGCACCCGTGGGACGGCTCGGCCGTGATGTGGGCGTGCAAGAATTACCAGTGTTACCACCAGATCTTCGGCGGGCCGATGCCGGAGCTCAATTACCGTAACCCCGAGGTCCGCGCGGAGATGAAGAAGATCGCCGAGCACTGGATCGACCTCGGGGCGGACGGGTATCGCCTCGACGCGTCGAAGCACATCGACCAGTTCGACGACAACAACACGATCGCGCTCGACAAGCACGGCACGCACGTGTGGTGGAGGGAGTTCAACCATTTCGTCAAGAAGGACGTCGTCCGGCCCGCGGGCTCGGCGGCGGTGCTCCTGACGGGCGAGAACCGCTGGGACGACCCGGCCCAGTACGGCAAGATGGTGCCGTACGGCAGCGGCATGGATTCGCAGTTCGACTTCCCGTTCCGCAGCATCGTCGGCAATTTCGTGAACGGGGGGACGGGCGACGCCGTCGATTTCGTGGGGTACGTGAAGAAGCTCCAGGCCGAGCTCGCGGCGGGCGGTAATGGCGGCAGCCCCCACCATTACTTCGAGCGTTTCCTCTCGAACCACGACCTCGAGCGCCCGGCGACGCAGTTCGAGGGCGCGGGCGCGGCGCTCTCCGCGAAGCTCGCGCAGGCCGCGACGATCGTGCTCACGGTGCCCGGCATGCCGGTCGTCTATTACGGCGAGGAGTTCGGCAAGAAGGGCAAGCGCGACAAGTACATCGGTGACGAGGCGTGGGACCGCGACGAGTTCATCCGCGAGCCGATGAGCTGGTTCCAGAAGAACGTGTTCGTCGGCGACAAGACGACGGGCTGGAACATCGACGCCGCGGCGACGAACACGATGAACGACGGCGTGCTGCCCTTCGCCGGCGTGGGCATGACGGTGGCGCCGAACCCGGATTATCCGTTCGTGAAGTTCATGTCGGAAGAGGAGCCGGCCTCGTGGGCCGCGCAGGAGGCCGACACGTCGAGCCTCTTGCACCACTACCGGAAGCTCATCGGGATCCGGAAGGCGCACGCGGTGTTCACGGACCTCGACGCGACGATCACGCTGGTGAAGAACGCGGAGGACGTCTACGAATACAGGCTCGAGAAGGGCGCGGCGTCGATCTCGGTCGTGCTGAGCCGGACGTCGACGCCGCAGACGATCACGTGGCCCGCGGCGGCGACGGAGCTGCTCTCCGGCGCGACGGGAACGTCGTTCGAGCTGCCGGCGTACGGGGCGATCATCGTCCAGAACAACTAGAAACGTACCGCTGAGAAAAACGGAATGGCGGGGGGCTCGACGTCGAGCCCTCCGCCATGATACGGTCTGCGCGTCGATTGAAGCCGCATCATGAGTGAAGGATCACGGGTCTTCGAGCGGGTCGCGGACGAGCTCGAGCGGCTTTCGAAGCTGAGCCGCCTGGAGGCGCGGGGGACGTTGCGGTTCGCGCTGCGGGAGGCCGGGTTTTTGCCGAGGAACGTGACGCCTCGGCAGATGATCGTCGTGCTCGAAAAGACGCTGTCCTCTTTGCTCGTGAAGCGCGGCGTGCGGGAGGGCGCGACCATCTGTCACCAGATGGGGATCCTCGTGCGCGAGACGATGGGGATGGAGTCGTCCGAGGGGGAGACGTCGGAGCGGGTGGCGGCCCGGATCGCCCGCGCCTCGGTCCCGCCGTCCATCCCGCCGTCCATCCCGCCATCCATCCCGCCATCCATCCCCCCCTCCGCGCCAGGGCGGGGCTCGGCGGCGCCGGAGGGCGTGAAAATCCCGACCGGCAGCTTCGCGCCCCTGCCCGGGTACGAGAAGAAGACCGACGAATAAATTGCCATAACCTGGCCCATTCGCGCGGCGACACGAAAGAGTTCTTTCCCCCGGGGCGCGGAAGGCGCGAACATGGTCCGCGCGGTCGGGGGATCACGAGGTGTCAGCTCCGAGCCCCCAGGGCCGTTCGTGCCTTCGTCGGCTCCGGAGAACCATGACCTCGCTGGATCGAATCAGGGCGCTCGCCAAGAATCACCCCCTGCCGCTGCGCGCGGCGATCGGACTGCTCGTGCTCGTCGCGAGCCTCGTCGTGTTCATCACCACCCAGCGCGTCCCGCCGGTGCGCGCAGGTGTGGTCGACGCGCGGCTCGAGCTCGCCGCCGGGGAGGTGCGGCTCGTCGAGACGGGCAAGACGAGTACGGTGATCTCGGGCGCGCCGCTGCCCGCGGGCGCGGAGCTCGCCACGGGCGCCGGGGCGCGGGCGCTCGTCCGGCTCTCGGACGGATCGTCCCTGTTTTTGCGCGGGGATTCGACGGTGCGCCTCCAGCCGGAGGGCGCCGAGATCGTGGCGGGTGAGGTCTGGCTCGACGCGCCGCCCTCGGAGCGCGGGGGCCTCGAGCACAAGGCCGGCGACGCGACGATCGCCGCGGCGGACGCGGGCCTGTCGATCCGGCGCGCGGGCGCCGAGGTCGTGGTCGTGGTGACGCGTGGGCTCGCGGTGCTCACGTCGCCGGGCGGGCGCGTAGAGGTGAGCGCCGGTGAGCAGGCGCTGGCCGCGGGCAAGGACAAGCCCAAGGTGAGCCCGGTCCTCTTCTGGGACGACTGGACCGGCGGCATGGGCGACGGCCGTCCGCTCGCGGGCGCGGGCAGCGGCGCGGGCAAGATTTACGGCGTGAGCCCGAATCTCCCTGGCGAGAAGGCCAAGGTCCTCGAGGTCAGCCGCCAGTCCGTGCGGGCGGTGGTGCGCGAGGGGCTCGCGGAGACCGAGGTCGATCAGACCTTCGGCAACCCGGGCGGCGGCGTGCTCGAGGGCTGGTACTGGTTCAGCGTGCCGGAGCGGGCGATCGTGACGTCGTTCGCGGTCGAGACGGACGGCGTGCTCGTCGAGGGCGAGGTGACCGAGCGCAAGGAGGCGGCGGCGAAGTACACGACGGCCGTCTCGACGGGGCACTCGCCGGCGCTGCTCGAGTGGGTCGACGGGCGCACGTATCGCTCGCGCATCTACCCGATCCCGGCGTCGGGCTCGCGGCGCGTGGTGCTGCGGTACCTCGAGGTCTTGCCTTCGCAGGGCGGGAAGCTCGAGTACCTCTATCCGATGCGCTCGGAGGATCCGCCGCGGATCGGCGAGTTCTCCCTGGTGGTCGATCTCGGCGCGGCGGGCGCGAAGATGCGGATCGCGAGCCTCGCGGACGCGGTGATCGAGGAGGGCGGGCGGCGCGTGACCATGCGCCGGAGCGGGTACCTGCCACGCGCGGATTTCCAGCTCGAGGCGACGCCGATCGAGCAGGAGAAGCGCGCGCCGCTGACCGTCGGGCGGTTCGCGGCGGGCGCGGATCGGGCCGATTACGTGATGGCGCGCTACGTGCCCGACATCGACTGGAGCGGGGTGCCCGAGCCGCCGGGGGACGTGGCGGTCGTGGTCGACACGTCGGCCTCGGGCGACGAGGCGGTGCGGCAGCAGAAGGCGGCCGCGGCGGAGGCGATCCTGCGGGCGCTGTCGCAGAAGGACAGGTTCGTGCTCATCGCGATCGACTCGGCGCCGACGGTGCTCTGGCCGAAGGAGGGGCTCGCCGAGGCGACGGAGAAGGAGATCGCGTCGGCGCTGGCGCGGCTCGCCGAGCACGCGTCGGGCGGGGCGACGGACCTCGGCGCGCTCTTCGACGCGGCGCTCGGGCGGCTGCACGGCGCCGAGCAGCCCGCGGTGGTCTACATCGGTGATGGTCTGCCCACGTCGGGCGAGGTGAACGGCGACCGGCTCTCGGAGCGGTTGCGCCGGAGTTTGTCGACGTCGCGGGCGCGTCTCTTCACGGTGGCCGTCGGGACCCAGAGCAACGTGGGGCTCTTGCGTGAGCTCGCGCGGCAGGGCGGGGGGCAGAGCTTCCGGATCGATCGGATGGAGACGGCGACGAGCGAGGTGCTCAGGCTCGCGAGCGCGATCAAGACGCCGACGATCACGGAGCTCGCCATCGACCTCGGCGCGGGGCTCGACGAGGCGATGCTGACGGCGAGCGGCAAGGTCTCGCGCGGCGAGGAGGTGCTCCTGTTCGCGCGGACGCACCACGCGTTGCCGGCCGAGGCGACGGTGAAGGGGCGCGTGGGCGGCAAGGACTTCGAGAAGAAGTACCCGCTCACGCTCGCGCAGGGGACGAGCACGAGCCTCGTGCCGCGGCTGTGGGCCGCGGAGAAGGTGCGGCGCCTGCTCGGCGAGGCGACGGACCCGGAGGAGCTGCGCGGCAAGATCGTGGAGATCGGCCTCGAATACGGGCTGATGACGCCGTTCACGAGTATCCTCGCGCTGGAGAGCGAGGCCGCGTATACGCGGCAGGGCATCCGGCGGAGGCACTCGCCGCTGCGGGGCGTGCGGCTCACGGCGCTCGAAACACGCACCGAGCGGGCGCTCGTGGATGCGGCGCTGAACCCGGCGTCCGCGAGCGCGCTCGGCTGCTCGAAGCGGGAGGACGCGCCGGCGTCCGTGGAGACCGTGGCGGTCGAGCCTGCGCCGTTGCAGCAGGCGCCCACGCCCACGCAGCTGTCGACCGAAGAGAAGCCGGCCGAGGATCAGGAGCAGAAGCGTGAGGCCATGCCGGTGATGGCGGCGGCGACGGCCACGCCCGCGGAGCTCGCGACCGCGACGGGTTACGTCGCGCCGCCGCCGCAACCCCTGAGGCCCAGGTCTCTCTCGAACGACGAGGATCTGCCCGCGGCGCCCGCGCCCCCGAAGTCCCGCGCGCCCGCGCCCGCCCCCACGCTCCAGGCCGAGGCGACGCGCAAGCCCGAGCCCCCGAGGGCGCCGCCGCTCACGCCGTGCAGCGACGTGGCGCGGCGGCCGCTCGCGGACCGCATCGTGATGTGGTCGAAGCGCCTGCGCGGCGAGCTCGACGGCAAGACGCTGGTCTCGCGTTACCAGGCCGCGCGGGGCGCGTGCGAGATCCCCGACTGGCGCGCCGAGCAAGCGCTGCTCGACCTCCTCCAGCAGAAGGCCCGCACCGAGGACGCCGTGATCACGCTGCTCGCGCACTTCGCGGGCGCGCCGGACACGCGGGCCTACGTGGCGCAGGCGATCCTGCGTCGCACGGTCGATCCGCGGATCGCCGCGTCCGTGCGGCGCACGCTCTTCGGCGAGACGATCGCCTGGGATCAGGTCGACGCGGAGCTCGCGGCGATCGACGGCGTGGACGCGAAGCTCGCCAAGTTACGCGAGCGCATGCTCGTCGCGCCGGGCGATCCCGAGGGGGATCTGCGGGTCGTGCGGCTGCTCGCGGAGGCGGGCAAGAAGGACGACGCGCTCGCGCATGGTCGGAGGTTGCGCGACCGCGGGTTCATGAGCCCCGACCTCGCGCTCGCGCTCGGCGATGTGCTCGCGGCGCAAGGGTTCCCGGACGAGGCGCTGCGCACGTACTCGGAGATCGTCGAGTTCGACGCGCAGAGCCCGGCGTCGCGGCGGCTGCTCGGCGACGTGTTCCTGCGGCACGGCTGGTACGGCGCGGCCTACCGGCAGTACAAGACGCTCACGGACGCGCCGAGCGCGGACGCGCCGAGCTTCTTGCGCCTCGCGCTCGCGGCGGCGGGCAGCGGGCGCGTGGACGAGGCGCTGCGTATCGAGCGGCAGGTGGCCTCGGCCGAAGGCACGCCGGGGCCGCGGGATCCGCGCCTCTGGGCGAGGCTCTGGGCCGCGGCGCACCTCGCGCGGCTGCTCGAGGGTGAGGGCAAACCGGTGGAGCCCGGCCTCGCCGAGGGCCTCTCGCGCAAGCTGAAGGAGCTCTCGCTCTTCAGCGGCCCGAGCGCGCTCGTGATCCTGACGTGGGAGGACCTCGACGCGACGCTCGGGCTCGTGGGCAAGGAGGGCGAGGCCGAGGCGACACTCGCGGAGCTCTCGGACGCGGCGTCGATCGGCGTCTCGGCGGCGGAGCTGCCGCTCGGCGACGAGGGGCGCCTGTTGTTCCTGGCGCGCCTGCGCAAGGCGCGCCCCGGGCGCGAGGTGCCCGTCGTGCTGCACGCGATCGCCTGGGATGGGAAGGCGTTTCGTGTGACGATCCGCAAGGCGAAGCTCGGGGCGAAGGACACGGAGGTCGCGCTCTAGTTCGAGGAGACGCGCATGATCGAGATCACCTTTCTCGGGCAGATCGTGGCGACGCTCGCGGGGGCCGTGGCGTTCGTCTCGTTGCTCCTCGTGCTCGCGGCCGGCGCGTACGTGCTCGCGGCGGCGGCGGAGGGGCTCGAGCGGCTCGCCGCGCCGCCCGGCGTTCGTCCGGAGCTCGTCGCGGGGCGCGCGCGGATCCTGCGCGCGATCGCCGCGGTCCTCGGCCTCGGCGCGGCGGGCCTCGTGATCGCGACGTCGACCGTCGGGGGCACGCTCGGCACGCTCGCGTTTGCCGTCACGCTCGGCGCGCTCGCGCGCGGCGGGACGCTCGCGCTCTCGATGCTCGGCATGCGCACGGCCGCGAAGCTCGAAGGCGCGCGCGCGGGCCGCGTGAAGGCGCTCTCGGCGGCGAAGGTGAAGGAGACGGCGGCGCTCGAGGCGAAGGTGAAGAAGCGGCTCGCGGGGGACGATCTGCGCGCGGAGATCACGACGGCGGACGCGGCGCTCGGGCGGCTGCGCGAGGCGCTCGGGACGCTCGTCGATACACGCGCGGCGCTCGGGCAGAAGCTCGCGATGGTGAAGGGATCCAGCGGCGTCGCGAAGCTCGAGCCGGAGGTGGCGAAGCTCCGGGACGAGCTCACGTTGCGGATCGAGCTCGGCGAGCGGGTGCTCGCGGCGGGCGAGGCCGCGGCGTTCCGGCTCGCGTGCGCGATGCCGATCAAGAAGCTCGTGCGCAGGCGGCCCGCGGAGATCGCGGGGCTCGACCCGAGCGCGCCGGGCGATCCGGAGGCGCGCCTCGCGGCGGCGACGTCGGCGATCGACGGGTATCTCGTGGCGATCGCGGAGGCGCGGGCCGAGCTCGAGGAGGTCGCGACGCGGCGGCCCACGGTCCCGCCGGCCGCGGTCGACGATGACGATGATGACGACGACGACGACGATGTGCGCCCGAAGGATCCGCTCTCGCACGCGCGTGCGGACCTCGACGTGATCGAGTCGGCATACCGGTCATTGCGGGAGCGAGCGGAGCTCTCGCGGCTCGGCCAGCGCGCGCAGCGGGGCCTGGCAGAGGTGGCGAGCGCGGCGGGGGCGATCTCGAAGCAGGCGCGGGCGTTTGGCCTGGACGAGCGCGAGTTCGGGCTCCTGCTCGACGACGTGGCGCGGGCCGAGCGGGTCTCGTCGATCGAGCCGCCGGTGCGCGACGAGGATTTGCGGGCCCTGGTGGAGGCGCTCACCCGCGGGACGAGCGCGCTCGATCAGGATGATCGGGCATCGCTGGGAGGCGTGGTCGCGGCGCTCAGGTCGATCGGATAACGTCGCCTCGTCGAATTTGCGTCTTTCGGGTTCATCTATTTCATCTTTACAATGTAAGGTCAAATAGATGAACAAGCCAAACGTTCCCAGCATCCGATCCCTCACGAAACGCACGGCCCTTCTCCTCGTCGCGGGCGTCGTGGTCGCGTGTACGAAGGCCCCGGATCCGGGCACTTCGGCGGCGCCGCCTGCGCGGGCGACCGGGGCGCGGGTCTCTTCGCCCGTCGACCTCGGCGCGGAGGCGCGTGTTGCGCGGCGGTCGTTCCGCGCGGAAGGGGGCGGGTGGGTCGGCGCCGGGCCGGCGCATCGCGTCTCGGCCACGGTGGAGGGCGTCGAGGTCGCGCCCGTCGTGCCCTCGCGTGCGGCCGGGGCGAAGGCGCGTGCGGGCGCGGCGTTGCGGATCAAGCGGGCCCGCGTCGAGCGCGGCGGTCGTGATCTCCTGGGCGAGGGCGCCACGGGGCGCATGGAGCGGGCAGACCACCTCGCCATCACGGCGGGGGACGTCACCGAGCACATCGAGAACCGCGAGGAGGGCGTGGAGCTCTCCTGGGCGTTCGCGCGTGCGCCCGAGGGCGAGGGGGATCTCTCGGTCGTGCTCGACACCGAGGGCGAGCGGTACGTCGGCGCGACGCCGCGCGGGTTGCATTATGCGGACCCGGCGACCGGGCTCGGCGTGCGGTTCGGGCGGGCGACGTGGATCGACGCGCGTGGCAAGAAGTCCAGCGTCGAGGCGCGCGCCGAGGGCAGCCGGATCGTCCTGCGTGTCCCTTCCCGCGTGCTCGCCGCGTCGGCCTATCCGGCGGTGCTCGATCCGCTCTTGAGCTCCGAGATCGCGATGGACGAGCCCGTCAATGGCCTCGGCACGGGGAACCACGACGATCCGGCCGTGGCCTGGAACGGCACCCAGTACCTCGTGGCCTGGCAGGTGCGCCGGTTCCTCGATCCGGTCATGGAGAATCATATCTATGCCGCGCGTGTCGGCGCCGACGGCAACGTGCTCGACCTCTCGGGTTTCCCTCTGGGGAGCGGGAGTTATCCGCAGCTCGCGAGTGATGGGGCGGGATTTTATCTCCAGGTCGGCACGACCGGCCGGCTGCTCGACGCGAATGGCCAGCCCATCGGCGCGCCGATCTCCGTGGCGCCGAGCGGCGGCGGCAGCTCGGTGGTGTTTGACGGGACGAACTATCTCGTCACCTGGGGCGGCGCGAACGCCACGGGTTATTATGCCCGCGTCACGCCGTCCGGGCAGGTCCTCGATCCCGGCGGCGTCGCGTTCGGGGCGGGGACGGTCCAGCACCTGCGTGTCGCGTCGAGCGGCGCGGGGGCCTTGCTCGCGTGGGACACCCCTGGATTCCCCCGAGCGTATGTCGCGCGGATCGACGCCCAGGGCGCTCTGCTCGATCCGATGGGCATCCCCTTCATGCACGACGCCGTCGGTCAGAATACCCCCACGCCCGTGTGGACGGGGGAGTCGTACCTCGTGGGGTACATCGTGGAAAACAACGACGCTGAGCGGAACGTCGTCGGGGCGCGCTTCGACGCGCAGCAAGGCGTGGCGCTCGACGCGACGCCCATCCAGGTCGCTGGTCCTTTCGGGAACTCGATCTACGAGATCGACGTGACGACCGACGGCACGAACGCCGTCATGACGTGGAGTGATTACCTCGACGACCTGGTGGTCCATCCGCTCTTGCGGGCGCGCGTCACGCCGCAGGGGACCGTGCTCGACCCCGATGGCTTCCAGTATGCGCCGCTCGGCACCGTGGCGCGGGGCGCCTCGAATGGCGCGCACGCGTTCCACGTGTGGAGGAATGGGTACTTCGACAATTTCGCCCCCTCTGCCCTCACCATCGAGGGCAGGCGCTTCGATCCGAATGGCCAGGCGCTCGACGCCGCGCCCATCGTCGTCTCGCGCGGGGCGAGCGAGCAGCGCGTGCCCGCGGCGGCGTTCGACGGGCAAAACTTCGTCGTGGGCTGGCAGGACAGCCGCGATTTCACCGCGAAGAAGGAGACGAACCTGTACGCCGTGCGCGTCGCTCCCTCGGGGATGGTCCTGGATCAGAACGCCATTCAAATGGAGAATGGGGCGTACGACGTGGTCCATCCGATGGCCGCGTTCGACGGGACGAACACGTTGTTCTCGTGGTTCGAGTGCGACATTTATTACGACGGTCAATTCTGCGACCTGCGCGCGAGCCGGCTCAGCCCGCAAGGCGTCGTGCTCGACGCGGATCCGATCGTGATCCCGGACTTCCAGGAGGGCGGGGAGCACGTGGCGCTCTCGGCGGGCGGCGGCGCGACGCTCGTGGTCGGGGGCAACTACGAGAGCCTGATCGCGACGACGATCATCGGCGCCACGCCTTCGGGCTTGTCCACGCCGGTCTCGCCGGACCTCCGCGCGCCGGCGCTCAGCGCGTCGTTCGACGGCGTCCATCACCTCGTCGTGTGGCAAGACGAGGCAAAACAGATCGTCGCCAGGCGCGTCACGCCGCAGGGGAGCGTGGTCGATCCGGCGCCGATCGTCCTCTCGGGTGTCCTCGCCGCGCCGGCCGGGGTGTCCGTGTCCTTTGACGGGACGAACCATGTCGTCGTCTGGGTGGACGGGGAGGGCCTCTTCGGGGCGCGCGTGGATCCTGCGGGGACCGTGCTCGATCCCGTGGCCGTGCAACTCGCGAGCACGCCGGGCTGCGCGTACGTGGGCCTCGCGGGGCGCGGCGCTGTCGCTGACGGGGGCCGCACCGTGATCGGGTATCGCACGTGTGCGCAGGGCCTCACGGACGTGCTGGCCATCGTCGTCGACGGCATGCTTTCGCCGATCACGTCCCTCCCGATCACGAACGACGCTCGGCCCGAGGGCCTGCCCGCGCTCGCGTCCACGAACGCGGGCAAGGTCCTCGTGGCTTACCCGCAATTCGTGACGGAGGCGCCTCTCGGGACGTCGCGGGTCCTCGCGAAGATCGTCGACTTCACGTCCTGCACGATGGACGCGGAATGTAATGGCGGCGTTTGCACCGGCGGGGTCTGCGTGGGTGAAGGAAATGGATCCGGCGGGATGGGCGGCATGGGCGGCGCTGGTGGCTCCGGTGGTTCCGGTGGTTCCGGCGGCGGCGCTGGTGGAATGGGCGGTGCCGGTGGTTCCGGTGGCGCCGGTGGAATGGCGGGCGCCGGTGGAATGGGCGGCGTGGGCGGCGTCGGCGGCGTGGGCGGCGCTGGTGGAATGGGCATGACGGGTTCCGGCGGAATGGTGGCTTCCGGCGGAACGACGGGCACCGGCGGCGCGGGCGGCGTCGCGACCGTGCCGGGAGGTGGCACCGAGTGTGGTTGCCGCGCCGCGGGCAACGGTACGACCTCCGATATGCCGTTCGCCGCGACGGCGATCGGGCTCCTCGCGGCGCTGGCCAGGCGTGCAGGCCATCGACGCAAGGCGCGCTCGTCGAATTGAGCGGTCGTCACCCCGCCTTCCCCCGGGGCGCCTCGAGCGGGCGCCCCGGGGGAGGGATCACCATATCGGACACAGCATCTTGCAGGCGTACCCGCCGCAATCCGCGCTGCTCGAACATGGGAATCCTGTCTCCGGCCCGCTCGAACAGCACATCTCCTGCGGGATGAGGCATGCCTTGAACTCGTCGACGAGTCCATCGCAGTCGTTGTCGAGCTCGTCGCAAACCTCGATGCTCGGCTCCTGAACCTGCGCGCAACTCTGCACGCCGTTCACGCACTGCGTGACCCCCTGGGCGCAGACGCCCTGCTTACCAGGCACGGTGCACGGGTCCCCGCCCTTGCAGCCCGACGTGATGGAGAGCTTGAACGAGCCACACGTGTTCTGCGGCGGCGCCCCATACCCCTCCACGACCGCGAGCACCCGCTGGCCGCTCGCGAGGTTCACCGTGACCTTCGATTGCTTGGTGCCGGGCGCATCGTCATTACACGCGAGCCCCCCGCCGCTGCTCGCGAGCGGCGCGTCCGTGCGCGCGTCGAGCACGTAGAGGATCGTGTCCAGCGTGAACCCCGCGTCGATCGTGCTGAACACGTATTCCCCCGCGGAGGGGGCCTGCCAGAGGTAGGCGCGCTCCTCGTGGCTGTACGAGGTGCACGACGGCGTGAAATCATGGTTCCCGCCGCAGGTATTCCCTGTCACCGCGACCGTCGCGCTGGAGCCGAGGTTCGCGTCCACCGAGAGCCGGGAGATCTCCACGCTGGTGAGCGCGGTCGTCCCCGCGCCCAGGCCGCCGATGAAGAGCACGCGGTCCCCCTGGAGGTTCAGGGCGATATGGTTGCTGCGGGCGTTTTGCAGCAGATCCGTCGTCTGCCACGTGTTCGTCGCGGGATTGAAGAGGTGGGCGCTGCTCAGCGGCGATCCGCTCGCGTTCCGGCCGCCCGCGAGCAGCACCCGGCCGTCCGGCAGCAGGCTGGCCGAATGTGCATACCGTTGCGCGGCCGAGCCGACGATGCTCGTGAACGCCCCCGTCGCCGGATCGAAGATCCGGGACCCGATGGCATTGCCATCAAAATCGAGCCCGCCCGCGATGAGGACCTTTCCATTGGCGAGCCGGGTCGCCGTGTGCGAGTGTCGCTCGCCGCTCGACCCGCTCACGAGGCTCCAGGTCCCCGTCGCCGGATTATAGATCTCCGAGGTGTAGCTGACGTCGAAGCCACTCGTGGTGGCCCTCCTCCCGCCCGTCACGAGGACCCTGCCGTCGTCGAGCAGCACGGCCGTGTGCAGGCGGCGGGCCTCCGCCATGCTCCCCGTATTCGCCCAGGTGTTCGTCGCCGGCGTGTAGAGCGCCGCGGTTTTGTGGTTCGTCGCCCCGCTCCCGCCGCCGACGACGAGGACCTTGCCATTCGCGAGCAGCGTCGCGGTGTGCTCCTCGCGCGCCACGGACATGCCCGCGCCGGTGGTCCATGCATTCGTGCTCGGGTTGTAGAGGTACGACGTGCTGGCCGTGTTGCTCCCGGTGCTCCCGCCTGCGACGAGGACCCGGCCGCCTCCGAGCAGCGTCGCGGTGTGCCGGGTGCGGGCCGCGGGCAGGTTCGCCGCGGACGACCACGCATCCGTCGCCGGATTGTAGATCTGCGCCGACGAGAGCGCCGCCGAGCTGCTGTTCCGCCCGCCGGCGACGAGCACCCGGCCATCGGGGAGCACGGTCCCGGTCGCGGCGTATCGCGCCGTGCTCATGGCCTTGGCGCTGTAGGTGATCGCCTCGATGGACGTGGCGGTCTCCCCCTCCGCGAGCTCGTTCCACCCGGCGTCACCACACCCGGAGGCGAGGCACGCCGTCATCAGCGAAGCAAACAGGACGCCCGTGGAGACACGCGTCCGACCGAGCCGCGCGTACGCGGCGAATGAAGCACCCATGCGACAACCTCTCGATGGTCCATGCCGTGCGTCGCGCACGTCATGTCCCGGTAGTCGCCGATCCCCCCGCCCGGGATTTGAAAATCAGCACGCGGGTTCGTCCTGCATCACCGCTCACACCCCGACGCCCGCGCCGCCGCCGCCGTCGCGTCCTCCCCGAGCAGCTTCATGCGTTGCCGCGCCGACAAACACGCCCGCGTCGCCTCCCGCAGGCGTTTTTGCAGGCGCTCCACCGGCTCCTCCGTCACGTCCCAGCTCCGGACCGTCCCATCCATCGACGCCGTGATCACCCGCCGCCCCTCCCGGGCGAATGCCGCATATCGCAAGGGGCCCCAGTGACCTCGCAACACGCGCGGCGTCGTGGGCTCGTCCAGGTTCCATAGCCGCGCCGTCCCGTCGTACGATGACGTCACCACGCGCCGCCCCGCCCCGTCGAATTCAGCCCATACCACCCAGCCCTCGTGCCCCTTCAGGACAACCGGCGCCTCTTCCCCCTCGATCGGCCATATCCGCGCCGTCCCGTCCGCCGAGCTCGTCACGAGCCTTCGCCCATCCGGGCTGAAGCGCGCGTGATACACCGCGCCTTCATGCCCCACGAGGTCCCGCGGCGCCGTATCGAATGCCGGGTCCCATACACGCACCTTCCGATCCCGGCCCACGCTCACCAGCCTTCGCCCATCCGGGCTGAACGCGAGCGCCTGCGCCACGTCGCCGTGCGCCGGGATCACCCGGGGCGCGCGCGAGACCTCCGCTCCGCCATTCTCCCACAGGACGAGGTGACCACTCGCCAGCGCCGCCACCCCGAGCCGCCCGTCCGGGCTCAGCGTGATGTGATTGACCTGCGTCGGGATCCCCTGCTGGCGCGCCTGGCAATGAACGATCTCCGGCGCGCCGCCCTCGACACGAAAACGCCGGATGCAGCCGCGCTTCGACCCGGTGAACAACGCGCGGCCGTCGGGCGCGAACGAGAGCGCATACGCCCACTCCTCGTGCCCGTCGAGCACCACCGCCGCGCCGCTCCCGTCCGTGTTCCAGAGACGCGCCTTGCCGTCGTTCGAGCTCGTCGCCACCCGCCTGCCATCCGGGCTGAACGTCGCGAGAAACACGCGCGTCGCCGGAGCGCTCGGTAAAACCGCCGCCTCGCGCGGCGCGCCCGCCTCCCCGATGTGCCAGATGCGCGCCGTCCCGTCCTGGGACGCCGTCGCCAGCCGGTCGCCATGCACCTCGGCCGCCCAGATGGGCGCGGCATGCCCGAATGCGTGCGCCGTCGTGGCCGAAGCGAGCCGCCAGGCCCGCGCCGTGTTGTGAATCGAGCCGCTGAACGCCCACGTCCCGTCGGGGCTCAGCGTGACGTGGCCCCCGTCCTCGGCGTGACCCCGGAGCACCACGACCTCCCGCGTCGCGAGGTTCCAGGCCCGCGCCACACCCGTCTTGTCCATCGACCCCGACAGCAACACCCGGCCCTCCGCATCCATCAGCGCTCGCGTCGCCTCGTGCGCGGGCAGCACCGTGGGCGTCTCCCGCGATTGTGGGGTTTTCACGTCCCATACACGCGTCGTCCCGTCCTCCGCCCACGCCGCGAGCCGCTCTCCCGCGTCGCTGAAGCGGACGTGCCGGATCTTGCTCGTGTGCCCCCGGATCGTGATCGGCGCGCGAGACCCCGCGAAGAAGAGGCGAAGGCTCCCATCCTCGAAGCCGACGGCCGCGTCTCCCGAATTCGAGAGGGACGCGGCGGAGAACCCCTCGCGCCCGACCTCCAGCCGACGCGGAGGCGCGCTCCCTCGGAGAGGCCAGACGTCGATCGATTGTCCCGGCCAGAACACGCCGACCACACCCGCCTCGGGCAGGATCGCCGTCGACGCGATCGTGCTCGTTTTGCCCACCGTCCGCAGCACAGCCGGCGCCGCGGGGCGCGTCTCGTCCCAATGCAGCACCGAGCCGTCGGTCGCGACCGCGAAGAGCTCGCGCCCCTGCCCGACCGACACCGCGGCGAGCTTCGGGCTCGCGCCGCGCCACGACGGCGCCTCCGTCGTTCGTCCGAGGGGCCACGCCTCCAGTCCTTGCCGCGTCTGCACGAGCAGCTCGTCGCCCCGCGGATGGACCATTCCCCACACCCCGCCGCTTCGCCGCAAGAGCTCCCGCCCGCTGTCCGGGGAGCGCGCGAGGAGGGCCCCGTTCAGGTCGTGCAGCAAGACCACGTCCTTGCCCGGCGTCGTCGTCGAGAGCCGCGTGTCGTTCCAGATGAATCGAGCGAGCGGCTGGGAAAGCACGTCCGCCGCCAGCGCCGACCATTCCCGATGCCGCTCCGGCGCCTCCACCTCCAGAAGGAGCAGCGCCGCCACCGTCGGATCCCTCGGCGCCACGCGCCGCGCCGCCGAGAGGAGGGCCGCGTCGCGCGGCGCATCGGCGTACGTGAAGGGCGGCGCCTCCTGCGGGACGGGGACGTTCGTCCTGCCAACCATCATCGCGACCCCGAGCCCCAGGGCGGCTGCGAGCGCGCCGCCCGCGAGCGACGCCCCGCGGGGAAAGGCCGGCCGCCCGGCCGCTTCGAGCGCGTCGAGCAGCGCGTCCATCGACGGATAGCGGGCCTCGGGATCGGCCGAGAGCCCTCGACGGACCACCTCGATCACCCGGCGAGGCGGGGTTCGGCCCTCCGCGGGCGGCGTGACGTCCCCTTCGTGGATGCGCCGCCGCCGCTCCGCCCGCGCCTCGCCGGCGAAGGGCGAGGCCCCGCAGAGCGCCTCGTAAAGGGCCACGCAAAAGCTGAATTGATCGGCGCGCGCGTCGACACGCGCGCCCTCCAGTTGCTCCGGCGCCATGTACGCCGGTGTGCCGAGGACCGCGCCCGTCGCCGTCGAGAACATGTCCGCGATCGCCGGGCTCTCTCCTTCATTCGACGAGCTCTCCCCCGTGAGCCGCACCAGACCGAAATCGGCGACCCGCGGCCGTTCGTCCTCGCCCACGAGCACGTTTCCCGGCTTGAAATCGCGATGGATCAAGCCACATGTGTGCGCGGCCGCGAGCCCCCGGCCCGCGGCCAGGAACATCCCCAGCGCCTCGCGTGCGCCTCGCGGCCGCGCGTCGAGCCATTCCTGGAGCGTCCCTCCGCGCACGAGCTCCATCGCCACGAAGAGCCCGCCCTCCCAGAGCCCCGCCTCGTACACCGTGATCACGTGGGGATGGGAGAGCCGCGCCAGGGCTCGCGCCTCGCGGAGCAATCGGTCCGTGCGCGCGTTCGCCTCGTCCTCGCGCCGCACGAGCTTGATCGCCACCAGCCGATCGAGCTGCGCGTCGTGCGCCTCGTACACCGCCCCCATGGCGCCGGCGCCGATTCTCCTCCGCAACATGAACCGACCGATCCGCGGAGCGTCGTGCGGCTCGCCGAAGAGCTTCGCTTCGAGCACGGCCTTGCGAAGGCGCTCCTCGGCGTGCTCGTTCATGAGGCGCGCTGGAGGGGCTGCTCGGCCTCCGTCGTCGAGGGGCGCTCGCCTCGGGTCTTTTCGAGGCGCGGACGCACCCGCGCGGCCCATTGTTCGAGATCGTCGAGCGTGCTCTGGAGGGACTCCCCGGACGCATCGATCCTGGAGATGGCGATTTCGAGCGCGTGGCGGCCTTCGCGGAGCCGGGTCTTGGCCGTGCCGAGCGGTATGCCGAGGGCGACGCCGATCTCGGCCGCGGTGAGCTGCTCCCAGTAATGCAGCTCCAGCGCGACCTGATGACAGAGCGGGATCCGGCGGAGGGCTTCGAGCAGGATTCGTTGCTCCTGCCGCTCGACCATCGGCCTCTCCGGCGATTGCCCCAGATCGTGGACGGACATGCTGTCGACGTCGAGCGCCGGATCCTCGCGCCGGCCTTTGCGGGCGCGCGTCCGCAGGTGATCCCCCAGGACGTGGTGGGCGATTCCGAAGAGATACGTCTTGAAGCTCGCCTCTCCGCGAAAGCGACGAAGGTTCTCCAGACAACCCAAGAACACCCGCTGGACGAGCTCGTCGCGGGCTCCGTCGTCGACCTTGTTGTGGAAGAACCGGGCGATGGCGGCGTAGTGACGCTGGAAGAGCATCGCGCCGGATGGGCGGTCGCCGTCCCGCCATCGCGCGAGCAGATCGGAGTCGGTGGGCAGCATGAGCGATGAAGAGGCCGAAAGCGCCGAATTTGTCCAGAAACCTGCCAAATCCATCGTTCGCGGCCCTCACGACGGGGCGCGCGGGTACAGTCCCACTGTCCTTATCATGTGGGTATGGACAGCGCGCGCTCGCTGGGGGATGTACGAAACGATGGGCGCTCAGTTCGACCAGGGCGGAGAGGTGGCGGAGCTTCGTGCACGGCTCGAGGCCGTCGAGAAGGAGCTCGCGTCGGCGCGTGAAGCCGAAGCGGAGCTCCGGGCCATGTTCACGGCCATGACGGACATCGTGATCGTCATGAGCGGGGAGGGGCGGTACCTGAAGATCGCGCCCACCGTGCCGGATCTCCTCTACAAGCCGAGCGACAACCTGCTCGGCAAGACGCTGCACGAGGTCATGCCGAAGCCGATGGCGGACTTCCTCCTGTCCAACGTCCGCGCGGCGCTCGCGCGGAAGGGGCTCGTCACGGTGGAGTACACCCTGCCGGCGGGTGATCGGGAGGCCTTCTTCAGCACCAACATCACGCCGATGTCGGACGACGTGGTGGTCGTCGTCGCGCGCGACATCAGCGATCGGAAGCGGGGCGAGCAAGCGTCCGTCGAGGCCGCGCGGAGGCAGGCGGTGATCGAGGCGCAAGCGGCGGCCCTCGCCGAGCTGTCGACGCCGCTCATCCCCATCACCGACGAGATCATGGTGATGCCGCTGATCGGCATGCTCGACTCGCAGCGGATGCAACAGGTGATGGACGTGTTGCTCCGAGGCGTCACCGAAAAGAGCACGCGGACGGTGATCCTCGACATCACGGGCATCGCGGTGGTGGATACGCAGGTGGCGGATGCGCTCGTCCGGGCCGCCCGCGCGGTGCAGCTCGTCGGGGCGCGGGTCGTGTTCACGGGCATCCGCCGTGACGTGGCGCAGGCGCTGGTGGGGCTCCAGGCCGACATGGGCGGCGTGGTCACGCGGGCGACGGTGCAGAGCGGGATCGCCTTCGCGATGAGCGCATCGCGTTGATTTCGGGAGTCCTGCGAGGCCGCTCGGCAATCGCACGCACGCCATATCATTGACATGCCTGCGCCTTGTTTTCTCGGGCTTTACAAGCTGTGCGGCGTGCGGGAAGGACATGATCATGACGTCCTCGACGGAGCGCTGCGTGCACGACGAGAAGGATTGTTCGGCGGAGCTCGAGGCTCTGCGCGCCCACGTCGCGGCGCTCCAGGCCGAGCTCGTGACGGCGCGCGCCGCCGCGTCGGAGCTCCGGGCGATGTTCCTGGCCATGACGGACGTGGTGATCGTCATGAACGGGGAGGGGCGGTACCTGAAGATCGCGCCCACGTGCCCCGATCTTCTCTACAGGCCGAGCGAGGACCTCGTCGGCAAGCGCCTCGACGAGGTCATGCCGCCGGAGATGGCCACGTTTTTCCTGGAGCACATCCGCGCGTCGCTCTCGGCGAAGGCGCTCATGACGGTGGAGTACTCGTTGCCCATCGGCGACAAGGAGATCTTCTTCAGCGGCAACATCTCGCCGCTGTCCGACGACGCCGTGATCTTCGTCGCGCGTGACATCACCCTTCGCAAGCAGGCGGAGCAGGCGCTCGTCGACGCCGCGCGGAGGCAGGCGGTGATCGAGGCGCAGGCGGCGGCGCTGGCGGAGCTCTCGACGCCGCTGATCCCGGTGACGGACGAGATCGTGGTGATGCCGCTCATCGGCGTGCTCGACTCGCAGCGGATGCAGCAGGTGATGGACGTGCTCCTCCGGGGGGTGACGGAGCGGCGCGCGCGGACGGTGATCCTCGACATCACGGGCGTGGCGGTGGTGGACTCGCAGGTGGCGGACGCGCTCGTCCGCGCGGCGCGTGCGGTGCAGCTTTTGGGCGCGAAGGTGGTCTTCACGGGCATCCGCCGCGACGTGGCGCAGGCGCTCGTCGCGCTGCAGGCCGATCTCGGCGGCGTGGTGACGCGCGCGACGGTGCAGAGCGGGATCGCGCATGCGATGAACGGGGGGCGGTGAGGCTGGTCGGCGAGGCTCGGGGCTGACCCGGGTGAGGTCGAAGGCTGGTCGACAGGGCTCGGAGATGGCTCGGGCCAGCTCGAAGGCTGGTCGGCGAGGCTCATGAGCTGACCCGGGTCATCTCGAAGGCTGGTCGGCGAGGCTCGGAGATGACTCGGGTGAGGTCGAAGGCTGGTCGGCGGGGCTCGGAGATGGCTCGGGCCATCTCGAAGGCTGGTCGGCGGGGCTTGGGGGATGGCTCGGGCCATGTCGAAGGCCTGTCGACAGGGCTCGGGGATGGCTCGGGCCATCTCGAAGGCCTGTCGACCGCCGCTCCCCCCGTGCTATCCCCGCCCCGCGATGCGCCGCAGGACCCCTCACGCCATCCAGGTCGAGCTCGCGCAGAAGCGCCTCCTCGCTCGGCTCGCCGGCCTCGACCATGCCGCGATCGTCCGCGTGCTCGGTCCTTTCCTCACGCCCGAGCGCAAGGCTCGCTTCGACGCGGTCTTCTCCTCCCGCCTCGGCTCCGTCACCGTGCTCATGGACGCGCCCTACGACCCGCACAACGGCGCGGCCGTCCTGCGCTCCTGTGACGCGTTCGGCGTCCAGCGCCTGCACGTCGTCGAGCGTGGCGGCATCTCCTTCCTCGCGGCCCGCCAGGTCGCCCGCGGCTCCGAGCAGTGGGTCCACGTCCGCACCTACCCGACCAGCCACGCCGCCCTCGACGTGCTCGCCGCCTCCGGCCACGAGCTCGTCGCGACCCACCCGCAGGGCGAGCTCTTGCCCGAGGACCTGCGCTCGATCCCCAAGCTCTGCCTCGTCCTCGGCAACGAGCGCGACGGCATCCACGAGGAGCTCGTCGCCGCCTGCAAGCGCAGCGTGCGCGTCCCCATGCGTGGCTTCGTCGAGAGCCTGAACGTCAGCGTCACCGCCGCGATCCTCCTCCAGCACGCGACCTCCTCGCGGCCCGGCGATCTGCCCGAGGACGAGCAACGCGCTCTGCAGGCCCGCGCGATGATCCTCACGATCGATCATGCGGCGGAGATCCTCCTCGCGAACGGGATTTCGCTCGGGGAGGATGCGCTCGCGGTCGAGGAGGCGGGGTAGTGTCAGCCGGGGCCGCCGCCGACGCCCGGTAGGTTTTCGGCGTCCACGTCTGCAAGAACCGCGGGTTCGAGTCGGCTCGCCACGTGGACGCGGGGCGTGAGCCAAGCGAGGCGCTGGCGGAGCTCCTTGGCCCGCGTGTTTTGCCACATGAGCCTCTTGCCGAGGGGTTCTGGCGCGCGAAGGTCCGGGTCCTCGATCCAGGCGATCACGTGGACGCGCCGCTTGGCGTTCAGGAGCAGTTGGGCGCAGGTCTCGACCCACGACTCTCGACCCTGCCTGTTTGCTCCGACCAGGCCGGCGACGGTGTCGCGGACCTTGCAGCCGATGGCCAGGGGGAGCTCTTTCGGCTGGCGCTTCTTCGTCTCGATGGCGTGGCCTCGGAAGTCCTTCACCTCGATCAGGTAGAGGTCGCCGCCCCGCACGCCGACGATGTCCACGGCCTTCGTGCCGTCGAGCCCATGGATGCCCTTGCGGTACGGAGGGCTGTCGTCCCACTTCTCGACCACCGTCCAGCTCTCGCCGAACGAGAAGCGGATGCGCTCGACGTCGATGGTCCTCTTCACTGCGCCGCTTTCTCGTCTGCGAAGAGGGCCTCCTGCTCCCGTGCGTGCAGCGACGCGAGCGCATCGAGGATGGCGTTGTTCTGGAGCTCGGCGAGCTTCTCTCCACGCTCCGCGACGACCGAGGGGCCTTCACCAGCGCGTCGGAGCGCGTGGAACGCGGCTTCGCCTGCCCCGAGCGCTCCGGTGTCGACCTTCAGGGAGAGCTCGGAGGTGAGCGCATAATCGTGCGTCGCGAGGAAGACCTGCGCGCCCGCGTGGGCGAGGCCCGCGGCCGTGTCGCTGGTCAGGCGGGCGCGCTTCGGGTTGAGGTTCGCCTCGGGCTCGTCCCAGAGCAGGTAGGCATTCTCCGAGAGCGAGCCGTTCATGAGGAGCCAGGCGATCATCGCGAGCTTGCGATCCCCCTCGGCGACCATGGGCATCTCCATGGGGAGCCCGTAGTCCAGGTAGAATCGTCCTTCCTGCATCACGACCTTGCCTCCGAGCTCGTCCTCGATCGGGTCGAGCAGCGCTTTCGGCCCTCCCTTGCGGAGCGGCTTGAGGCCAAGCGCGACGCAGAGATCGAAGTACGTCCGATCGAACGCCGACTCGCGGTTGAGCCAAGCCTCGACGAACCCCGGGAAGATCGAGAGCACCTCGCGTGGCGGGATGAAGAGGGGCCGGCCCACCTCGGCGATCGAACCCTCGGCGGTCGCCGTCACCGTGGATCTCGGACCGGCGTCCAGCGTGACCTCCAGCCGGGCGCGCTCCCATTCGAGCGTGAGGGTCGAGTGGCCGGGGACCGTCTGGAGGAAGCTACTCAAGGCGTCCGGCTGGAAGACGCCCATCAGCATGCCCTGGACCAGGTGGGGAAGCGTCGGTTCGAGCCCGTCTTCCAGGCTTCCACGCGCGGCAAAGCGGCGGGTCGCCTCCGTGAGCGCATAGATGAGCTTGAGGACGTGGGACTTGCCGGTCCCGTTCTCGCCGATGAAGACGTTGACCCCAGGGGCGAACTCGAAGGTCACGTCCGAGAACACCGTGAAATTTCGCAGTCCGAGCCGGGTCACCTTCATCTTGCGCGCCGAGTCTAGTGAACTCGGAGGGCCCTCGCGAGAGCCGCGCAACGGAAAGAGCGCCACGAGGCGAGGCGCGAGCACCTCGCTTGCCCCCTTCGTCGAAAACCTATAGCCTCTGCGGAACGACGATTGTCGGCTGCTTCGATCGTCCGGGAGTCCTCGTGCCTGCTCCTCCGCCGCCGAAACCGCCCGCGCCGCCTCGCGCTTCACCCGCCGCGCCCGGTACTCCTTCGCGTCCGCCGCCGCCTCCCAGGCCGGCCTCGGCACGTGGGGGGACGGCCCCGATGCCCGCCGCGCCGGCAGCGCCCGCGCCGCCCGTCTACGCCGCCGCGCCCGTGCCCTCCGCCGTCGCCACGGTGCCCTTCCCGAGCGCCGCGGACGCCGCTCCGGAGCCAGCCGCCGCGCGCCCCGCGCCCCGCCCCGCCGCCGGCGCTCCGGCCGTGCCCGACGTCGGCGAGCCCGTGAACCCGCAGGCAGGGGATCTCCAGCCCGGGCTCGTGATCCAGGGCCGTTATCGCGTCGAGAAGCTCATCGGCCGCGGCGGCATGGGCGCCGTCTACGCCGTTCGTCACACGAACACGGGCGAGATCTGCGCGCTCAAGCTCCTGCACCCGTCGGTCGCGAACAACCCCGGCGCCGTCGAGCGCTTCCGCACCGAGGCGCGCGCGCCCGTCAGCATCGGCAGCGAGCACGTCGTGCGTGTCATCGACGCCGACGTCGCCCCCGAGATCGGCGGCGTGCCCTTCATCGTGATGGAGCTCCTCAAGGGCCGCGATCTCGGCTCGGAGCTCAAGCAACGTGGCGCCCTGCCCGCCGGCGAGGTCGTCGTCTACCTGAAGCAGGTCGCGCGCGTGCTCGACAAGGCGCACGCGCTCGGCATCGTGCACCGCGATCTCAAGCCGGCGAACCTCATCGTCACGCAACGCGAGGACGGCACGCCGCTCGTGAAGATCCTCGACTTCGGCATCGCCAAGCTCGTCGATCAGAGCGACGCCAAGGAGCTCACGCAGGACGGCGCGATCTTCGGCACGCCCTGGTACATGTCGCCCGAGCAGGCGCGCGGGCAGGCCTCGAAGGTCGGGCCGGCCGCGGATCTCTGGGCCCTCGGCCTCATCGCGTACCGCTTGCTCACCGGGAAAAACTACTGGTCGGCCGAGGGCATGGCCGCGCTCATCGGGCAGATCCTCTACGAGCCGATGGTCCCGCCGAGCACGATGGCGCCGCACCTCGGCCCGCGCTTCGACGCCTGGTTCGCCAAGGCCTGCGCCCGCGAGGTCGAGCATCGGTTCACGAACGCGGTCGAGCAGACCCAGGCCCTCGCCATGGCGCTCGGGGTGAACTACGCCGCGCAGCCGACGAGCCTGGACATGCCGAGCCCGGGCGATCTCTCGGCCTCCGCGCAGGTCCGGCAAGCGCTGCAAGGCATGCCGATGTACGGCATGAGCGTGGCGGGCGGGTCGATCCCGCCGGGCATGTCGATCCCAGGCACGAGCGTGCCCGCCGCGGGCCTGTCGCAGTCGGGCATGCCCTTGCCGCCCGGCATGAACCCCGCGGCGGTCTCGCAGTCGGGCGCCACGGCCGCGCAGCTCGCGGCGATGGGCCTGTCGCAGTCGGGCGGGCCCATGCCCCGCGTGACGATCCCGCCGGGGACGACGGGCGCGCCGCTCTACTCGACGCAGGCCGGCGCCACGACGCAGTCCTCCAAGCCGAAGCTCGGCGCCGTGTTCGCGGGTTTCCTCATCGTGCTCGGCCTGGCGGGCGCAGGGGGCCTCTACTTCGTGTTCAAGGGCAAGGCCGCGGGGCCCGCGCCCGCCGCGCAGGCGACGACGACGCAGACGGCCGCCGCGCCGACCGCCGAACCGGCCCCGCCGCCACCCGCGCCGCCGCCCGCGCCTTCGCCGACGACCGAGGCCACGGCCGCGCCGACGGCCGAACCCGAGGCGACGGCCGAGCCCGAGGAGATCGAGCTCGAACCCGCGGCCACGGCCGAGCCGTCTGCCACGGCCGCGCCCACGACCAAGCCCACGGGTGTGGTGGCCGCCACGGCCCCCAAGATCGGCGGGGTCAAACCGAAGCCTTCTAGTACCGTCGCTCCGAAGGTCGGTAACATCAAGTTCTGATGAACGAGCTCTGCCGGCGTTCGCTCGCCATTGCCTTCGTCGCCACTGCCTGCCTCGCCGCGCCGCCGCTCGCACGACCGGCCGCGGCCGACACCCCGCAGGCCCAGATCCAGCTCGCGCGGCAGGCCGCTTCCGAGGGGCTCCAGGAGTACCGCGCGGGCCAGTTCGAGAAGGCGCTGAACCTCTTCGAGCAGGCGAAGGCGCTCTACCCGAGCGCGCAGATCATCCGCATGATCGGCTACTCGCTACTCGCGCTGGAGCGGTGGATCCCCGCGGCCGAGGCCATGGAAGCCGCGCTCGCCTCGGACGTCGCGCCCTTGTCGGAGGAGGACAAGACCGACGTCAACGCCGAGCTCGCGAAGGCGATGGCGCACATCGGCGTGCTCGAGGTGACGTCGAAGGTGCCCGGGGCGAAGCTCGCGGTCGACGACAAACCGGCCGTGGATCTGCCGCTCTCGAAGCCGCTCTGGATGGAGCCCGGCAAGCACAAGGTCGTGGTGAGCGCGCCGGAGCACGAGGACGACGTGCAGGAGATCGAGCTCGAAGGCGGCAAGCCGCTCGCGCTCTCGATCGATCCGAAGGAGATCAAAAAAGAGCCGCCGCCTCCGCCGCCTCCGCCGCCTCCGCCGCCGCCGGCCAAGAAGAACTGGATCCCGCATCAACGCACGATCGGGATCGCGACGGCGGGCGCGGGCGTGGGGCTCGGGCTCGGCGCGCTCGGCGCGGGCCTCGTGTCGATGCACCTCGCGAACAACGTCGCCCGCGACATCGAGATCCACACGGCGGAGTACGGGGCGAACTGCAACCGCGGGGACGCGGCGTTTTGCCAGCTCGATCGCCAGGTGATCGAGGCGGATGGAAACGACGCGCGGACGTTGCGCACGGTCAGCCTGGGCCTCGGCATCGGCGCAGCGGTGCTCGCCGCGGGGGGCGTGGTGCTGACGATCTTCGCCGTGGATGAGCCCGCGAAGCCGAAGGACGAGGCTTTGCCGGCAAAGACCGGGATCCGCTCGTTCGGCTGCGGGCCGCTCGGGGGCCTCGGGGTGTCGTGCGCGGGCACGTTCTGACGAGCCGCCGCCTGGGCGCGGCGCTCGTGTTGTTTGCGTTCGTGGCGCCTGCTTGTATCGAGGTGCCGCCTCCGCCGCCGCGGGACGCGCTCAAGGTGCGCGACGTCAAGGCGAGCGAGGGCGTGGTGCTCGAGACCGCGTGTACGCCGACGGGCGTCGAGATGTGCTTCGACGCGCGGGACGACAACTGCAACGGCGTCATCGACGAGGGCTGCGGGCTGCACACGGGCATCCTGCAGTTCGTGATCGCGTGGGAGGTGGTGGAGGCGGACGTGGACCTCAACGTCTACGACGTCGGCGGCGAGCTCGCGCGGGTCGGGGAGCCGACCTCGACGGGCCTCGTGAAGGACCGGGATTGCCCGCAGTCCGAGAACGAGTGCCAGGGCCAGAACGTGGAGAACGTCTTCCTCTCCGAAGGCGAGCCGAAGCGCGGCCGGTATCGCGTGGTCATCCGCCTCGACAAGCTCAACGGCGCGGCCGCGCCGGTGCGGGTGCGCCTCGGCGCGCGCGTGGGGCAGCGGCCGTTCGGCATGGTCGTCGAGCTCTCGCCCGGGCCGGGCACCGAAGAGAAGTCGTTCGAGTTCACGCTCTGATCGCGGTCCGATTTGGTCAACGCTTGGGGGCTACGCTCGGACAAGCCGAGCTACGCCCCCAAACCCCCGTGACGCGCGGCATCGCTCGGGTTGACGCGCCGCCGCTCCGCCACCTACAACAGGGACCGTTTCCCCGGGAGAACGCGCGCCATGAATCCGCTCATGATGTTTCTCATGATCCTCGGCCTCGCCGGGGCCTTCGCGTACAGCGCAGGCCGGCGGTGGGAGCTGCTCCGTGTCGGGCGGCCGGAGGATCGTTTCGACGACGTCCCGGAGCGCGTGAAGGGCACGGCCATCTACGCGCTCGCCCAGAAGAAGATGCATTATTACCGGCTCGCCGGGGCCGCCCACATGCTCATCTTCCTGGGCTTCGTGGTGCTCCTGGCCCGGTCGATCATCCTCTGGGGGCGCGGCTTCGACCCGTCGTTCAACCTCTTCATCCTCGGGCCCGAGGGCTTCCTCGGCTTGCCCCTCGGCCACGCGTACGAGTTCCTGAAGGACGTGATCGCGTCGCTCGTGATCGTCGGCGCGCTCGTCTTCCTGTACTTCCGCGTGATCAAGGTCGACCCCCGCATGACGAAGTCGGGCGAGGCGATCCTGATCCTCGGCATCATCATCACGATGATGGTGGCGGACATGCTCTACGACGGCGCCGCCATGGTCCTGCACCACAAGGGCCTCGCGGGCTGCACCGGCTCGAACCTCGAGCCCGAGTACTGCGCGAAGGTGCGTGACGTCGTGGCCCCGCTCGGGCCCGCGCCGACGCAGGCGCTCGGCTGGGCGCCGTTCCCCTCGCCGGCCGGCTCGCTCTTCGCGACGCTGCTCGCGGGCGTGCCACGCGACACGCTGATGATCCTCGCGAAGGCCGGGTTCTGGACACACGCCACGCTCGTCCTCGTCTTCGCGAACATCCTTCCGTACTCGAAGCATTTCCACGTCATCACGGCGGTCTTCAACGTCTTCTTCCGCGACGTGACGCCGCGCGGCCGTCTGCCGCTGATGGCGCCGAGCGCGGAGGCCATCGGCGAGATGGTCATGAAGACGGCCGAGGAGCCCGAGAAGGCCGAGCCCGTCGGCGCGAACAAGATCCAGGACTTCACCTGGAAGGCGATCCTCGACTTCTACACGTGCACGGAGTGCGGGCGTTGCTCCGACAACTGCCCCGCGCACAAGACGGGCAAGCTCCTCTCGCCGAAGCAGTTCACGCTCAACCTGCGCGACCACCTCTACGAACACGACAACGAGCTCATCGCGCAGAAGCACAAGAAAGACGTGATCGGCGGAGCGCTGCCGCGGCCCGAGGGCGAGGTCTCGGAGGAGGCGCCGGCCGAGGCGAGCGGCGAGAGCAAGGCGAACCAGGATCTCGTGGCGAACGTGATCCACCCGGACGTGCTCTGGGCCTGCACGACGTGCCGGGCCTGCGAAGAGCAGTGTCCCGTGATGATCAGCTACGTCGACAAGATCGTGGAGATGCGGCGGCACCTGGTGCTCGTGAAGGGCGAGTTCCCGGCGCAGCTCAACGGTCCGTTCCAGGCGATGGAGGTCAACGGCAACCCGTGGAACCTCGCCCGCATGGATCGCGCGAACTGGGCCGAGGGGCTCGACGTGCCGATGATGAGCGACAACCCGAAGGCCGAGGTCCTCTACTGGGTCGGCTGCGCGGCGAGTTACGACGACCGGGCGAAGAAGATCGCGCGGGCGACGGCGCGGCTGCTCCAGGCGGCGGGCGTGGACTTCGCGATCCTCGGGCAGGAGGAGACGTGCACGGGCGACCCGGCGCGGCGCGCGGGCAACGAGTACCTGTTCGCGATGCTGGCCGAGCAAAACGTGGCCACGCTGAACGGCTACAAGGACCAGGGCGGCGTGAAGAAGATCATCACGGCCTGCCCGCACTGCTTCAACACGATCCTGAACGAGTACCCCGACTTCGGTGCGAAGTTCGAGGTCGTTCACCACACGGACTACCTGCTCGGGCTGGTGGCGGAGCGGAAGCTCAAGCCGAAGAACGCGGTGAAGGGCAAGGTCGTCTTCCACGACTCCTGCTACCTCGGCCGCTACAACGACGTGTACGAGCAGCCGCGTGACATCCTGAAGAGCATCCCGGGCGTGGAGCTCGTCGAGGCCGAGGGCTGGAACCGCAGCAAGGGCCTGTGCTGCGGCGCGGGCGGCGCGCAGTTCTGGATGGAGGAGCAAAACAAGGACCGCGTGAACGTGAAGCGCACGCTCCAGCTCCTGCAGACGGAGGCGAAGACGATCGCGACCGCGTGCCCGTTCTGCACGACGATGATCTCCGACGGGCTCAAGGCGCACGGCAAGGAAGAGAGCGTCCGTCAGCTCGACGTCGCCGAGCTCCTCCTCGAGAGCTGCCTCGAAGGCGGGACGAAGAAGGAAAAGTCGAAGAAGGCTGCGCCCGAGGCGGAAGCTCAGGCCGAGGCCTGATCACGCAAGCTCCGCGATTCCCTCGATTCCAACCAGGAATCGCCTGGTCCACCCCCCCTCGTTCCGGAGCACGTGCGTCCGACGAGAGCCTGAGCTAGATTCGGGCGGTCGCCGGACCGAGGGAGGCAGATGGAGCAACCGCGAAACATGGTTTTTTCCATGGCCATCGATTCGCTGGCCGACGTGGCGCTGAAGGCGCGCGAGACGCCGGAGGATGCGAGCGAGCTCCGGTGCGACGCCTGCTCGGAGCCCATCGAAGGCGAGCCGGCAGGGCGAGGGCTGTACGTGTGGACCCGAGGAGACGAGGTCCGCTACGAGGAGCCGCCGCTCTGCGTGTTGTGCGCGACGGCCATCGGGATCACCGCGCTCGCGACGTGGAGCGTCGAAGAAGAAGAAGGCTGATCAAAAAGCCTCGCCGATCGCGATCGTCGTGACGATCGGAAATCCCCCCGTATAACCGAAGACCCCGACGTCGTAGCCGAGCTCGGCCTCGTCGCAGATCCCGATCTGCTGGGCGCAGGGGACGCGGTAGCCGACGTCGACACGCACGGGCCCGACCGGGGTCGCATAACGCAAGCCGAGGCCCGCGGACAGGTGCGGGCGGTCGAGGCGAAGCTCGGCGAGCCCTGGCCGCACGTCGCTCGCGTCGAGGAAGAGGATCGCGCCGAGGTTCTCGGTGAACGAGAGCCGCAGCTCGAGCGCGGATTCCCACAAGGTCAGGCCACCCGTCGCGGCCCACGGAGGCACCGAGCCACGCGCCGTGTCCCGCAGGGGCACGCTCGCGTGCATGCCGACGCCGTTGTAGACGTAGCCCCGGTTCGAGTTGGGGCCGCCGCTGTAGAAGCCGCGGAACTGCAGGAGCTGCAGGGAGCGGCGCAGGTCGTCGAGCGGGATGTTCGTGCCGTCGACGACGCCGTCGTCGTTCGCGTCGGGCCGTTGCCGGGCGCGGGCCTTGGGCTCGATGATGGAGAGGGCCCGGGCGAAGTCGTCCGAGCGCGGGATGAGGAAGCCGCCGCCGAGGCGGAAGGCCAGGGTGACGCGCTTGGCGACGGGCACGTAGGCCCGGAGCTCGGGGCGCAGGCGGACGTCGTCGGCGTCGCCGGGCAGGAAATACCCCGCGAGCTGGGCGTTGAGGTTCAGGTACACGCCGCGCCGCGGGGCGATACGATCGACCTCGCCGCGGTCGTTCTGCCGGAAATCGAGGGTGCCCACGGTCTCGAGGTAGGTGAAGAGCAGGCGGGTGAAGCCCTCGGGGACGGCGTCGTTCCAGTAGAGGAACGGGTCGTCGTATTGCACGTGGATGAACTGCCCGAGGTAATGCGTGAAGTCGGAGAAGCGGCGCTCGAGGCCGAGGGTGACGGCGGCCTCGCGGTAGCCGAGGGGCGGCTCCTTGGCCTCGGGTGAGCCCGGCGCGGGCGCGGAGATGATGTTGAGCGGGCGATAGACGTTGGCCGCGCCGCGGAGGACGGCCTGCGTGCGTGGCTCGAAGACGCCGGGCTGGCGGAGCTCGAAGCGCAGGCGGATCTCGGGCAGGACGTAACTCGGGCGCGCGACGACGAGGTTGTAGAGGGCGTTCGGGTAGAACACGAGCCCCGGGCGGGCCTCGATGGCGAAGCGGCGCAGGCCGCCGAGGAAGTTGCGGTCCTCCCAGCTCGCCGAGCCGTGCGCCTCGACGCGGCCGCCGGCCTCGGCGCCGAAGCCGAGCTTGACGGCGCGTAACGCGGCGGGCTCGACGAGGATGGTGATGGGGATCGTGCTCGTGCGGGGCTCACCCTCGGGCGGCAGCTCGGGGCGGACGTCGATGGCGCCGAAGATGCCGAAATCGGCGAGGGCGCGCTCGGCGGAGGCGAGGGTCTTCGTGGAGAAGGGGTCGCCTTTTTTGAAGCCGAGGGCGGCGCGGATGGGTTTTTCGGGCAGCTCGCCGAGGCCAACGATGCGGATGTCGCCGAAGGTGGCGCGGGGGCCGAGCTCGATCGTGTACGTGACGTCGGCCTTGTGCGCGACGAGGTCGACGTTCACGTCGCCCCGGACGCTCGTGTAGGGGAAGCCGCGGTCGGTGAGGGTGCGGGTGATGGCCTTCTTCGTGGCCTCGTAGCCGTCCTCCTCGAAGCGCTTGCCGGGGTCGAGGGTGTTCTTCGCCTCGGTGACGGCGCGGGTGACGTCGGCGGCCTCGGGCAGGCGCCAGTCGACCCAGGCGAGGTCGACCTTGCGGATCGTGACGGGTTTGCCCTCGCGCACGACGATCTCGACGCGTAGCTTGCCGTCGGACTTGCGGCGCATGACGCGCCCGGCCGTGACGTGGGCCTCGTAGAAGCCGCGGGTGCGGTAGTAACGCTCGATGCGGGCGAGGTCGCGCTCGAGGACGAAGCGGTCGAAGCGCTCGTACTCGACGGCGAGCACGTCGCTGAGGCCGAGGATGGGGATGCCCTGGAGGACGCCGCCGAGGGGGTGCGAGCTCTCGGCGGTGGCGATACGCTCCTTGATGGCGGCGTCGGGGATGGTCTCGTTGCCGAGGACGTCGACCTCCTCGATGATGCAGCCGGAGAGGTCGCGCGGGTTACACGTCGGGGTCTTGGGCGGCGTGGTTTGGCACGCCGTGGACGTGACGAGGAGCAGGGCGAGCGGCGGGAGCCTGCTCGAGGCGACGCGGGACCTCTTCCTGTTCTGCGTCAAGTGGCCTCCCCCTCGGTTATCCTTCGGGCTGCCGCGCGAGAGCGCGCGTGGCGGAGGAGAGCCTACGAGATGGCGGAGCCAATGCAAAACGACCTCGGCGTCGAGCCGCCGCGTGCCGATCGCCCGGACGAGCCGTCGCGCGTGGACGGCGGCAGGCGTGGAGCGCTGAAGGTGCTCTGCGCGCTGGGCGGCGCGGCTTATGCGGGCGCGATCGTGGTCCCGGCCGTGAAGATGCTGGCGCCGTCGTCCGAGGGTGGCGCGGGCGCGGCGCGGTGGATGCGGGTTTGTCGCCTCGCGGACCTGACGGAGGGCGAGCCACGTCGGGTCGTGGTCGTCGGCGACGAGCGCGACGCGTACACGGTGACGAGGGACCAGCTCCTCGGCTCGATCTGGCTGACGAAGAAGGGCGAGGGCGTGACGGCGCTCAGCGCGGTGTGTCCACACCTCGGCTGCTCGATCGACCTGAACGCCGACAAGAAGAGCTTCTTTTGTCCGTGCCACACCTCGAGGTTCTCGCTCGCGGGCGCCGCGGAGGCCGGGCCGAGCCCGCGCGACATGGATCCGCTCACGGTGCGTGTCGTGGAGGGCAACGTCGAGGTGGACTTCAAGCTCTTCCGCCAGGGGATCGCGGAGCGAAAGGAGGTCGGGTGAAGCTCGGCGATTGGCTCGACGAACGCACGGGCTACCGCGCGATCGTCCGCAAGCTGGTGGAGGCCACGGTGCCCGGCGGGGCGCGCTTCGCGTACGCGTGGGGCGCGGCGCTCGGCTTCGTGCTCGTGCTCGTGGCGGTGACGGGCGTCCTGATGATGACCGTGTATTCGCCGAGCGCGACGACGGCGTGGGCGAGCGTCTCGTACCTGCAGCAGAAGGTGCCTGGGGGCTGGGTCGTGCGAGGCCTGCACCAGTTCGGCGCGCAGGCGGCGATCGTGCTCGGGGTGATCCACGTGGGGTACGCGATCGTGCGGGGCGCGTATCGCAAGCCGCGCGAGGTGACGTACTGGCTCTCGCTCGCGCTCGTGGGCGTGATCGTGGTCGCGGCGCTGACGGGTAACCCGTTGCGCTGGGATCAGCGGGGCTTCTGGGGCCTGCGCGTCGAGACGGGGATCATCGGGACGGTGCCCGTGGTCGGCGGCGTCTTGCAGCAGCTCCTGCTCGGCGGGGGCACGCCGGGGCACATGACGCTCTCGCGCCTGTACACGTTGCACACGGTGGTCTTGCCGCTCCTGCTCGGCGGGATCGCGGCGAAACACGTGTGGCTCTCGCGCAAGCACGGGCCGGCGCTGGCGAAGCCTGCGGACGCGGTGAAGTCGGACCGGTACTTCCCGACGCAGGCGGCGCGGGACGTGATCGTGGCGCTCGGCGCGCTCGGGGTGATCGTGGCGCTCACGTGGATGAAGCACGGCGCGCCGCTCGACGCGCCCGCGGATCCGACGAGCGACTACCCGGCGCGGCCCGAGTGGTACTTCCTCGCGCTCTACGAGATGCGCAAGCCCTTCCCGGGCAAGCTCGAGCTCATCGCGACGGTGGTGATCCCGGGGCTCGTGGCGGGGTACCTGTTCGTGTTGCCGCTGCTCGACAAGAAGGCGGATCGTGGCGTGATGAAGCGGCTGCCGCTGCTCGTGCCGGTGGGCCTGTTTGGCCTGGCGGCGGGTGTGTTGACGTTCGCGTCGATGCGCACGGACGCGGCCGACGCGGCGTTCGGCAAGGCGGTGGCGAAGGCCGAGGCGCAAGGCGCGAAGTCGCTCGTGCTGGCCGCGGAGGGCGTGCCGCCGGAGGGCGCGCTCGCGATGTTGCGCAACCACCCGGAGACGCGTCGTGTCGCGCTCTTCGAGCAGCACTGCGCGAGTTGCCATCGCATGGGGGATCTGGGTCCGCCGCAGGGCAAGGACACGGCGCCGGATCTGACGGGCTTCGGGACGAAGGCGTGGGCGAAGCGGGTGATGGAAGAGCCCGACCACGACACGCTCTTCGGCAAGACGCCGTTCAAGGGCGAGATGCCGAGCATGACGAAGCCACCGGCGGACCCGGAGGCGGCGGCGGCGTTCACGGCGATGAAGCCGGAGGACCTCGAGGCGATCACGGACTTCCTCGCGGCGCAGGCGCAAGGGAAGAAGGGCGAGGGCATGCCGGGCGAGAAGCTCGTGTCGCAACGATGCACGAGTTGCCACCGGCTCGACGGCAAGACGGACGACGAGGACACGCTCGGGCCGGAGCTGCGCGGCTGGGCGTCGGTGCCGTGGATCCTCGCGCAGATCGATGATCCGGGCAGCGGCGCGGCGTACCCGAAGGGCGCGATGGATCCGAAGCTGGAAGGGCACATGCCGGCGTTCAAGGAGAAGCTTTCGGAGAAGGATCGGAGGCTGCTCGCGGCGTTCGTGCAGGAGCAGGCGGGGAAGTAGGGTGGCGGCGGGGGGGGGTTTTGAGCCCCGGGAGGTTGTCGAGAGGCGCCGAAGGCAAGTTCGTTAGCCCCGCTGGGCTGTCGAGAGGCGCCGCGGGGGGGTTTTTGAGCCCCGTGTGGGCTGTCGCGAGGCGCCTCGGGGGGGGTTTTGAGCCCCGGGGAGGCTGTGGAGAGGCCCCGAAGGCAGGTTGTTTAGCCCCGGGTGGGCTCTCGAGAGGCGCCGTGGGGGGGTGGGTGAGGTCAGGCGAGCAGCGTCCGCAAACTCGCGATCGTCACCACGAGCTCCGTCGGGTCCACCGGCTTCGGCACGTGCATCTGAAACCCCGCGTTGAGCGCGCGCACCCGATCCTCGGGGCGCGTGTACGCCGTCAGCGCGATCGCCGGCACCGTCGCGATCCGATCCGGCGTGCGGCTCCGGATCTTGCGGATCAAGGACAGGCCGTCGTCGCCGGGCATCGCGAGGTCCGAGACGAGAACGTCGGGCACGAAGTCCGACAGGATGCGTAACGCCTCGGCCGCGTCGGCGGCCGTCTTCACGTTCGCCCCCGCGAGGTCGAGGATCTCCGAGAGGATCTCCCGCGCGTCCGGTTCGTCGTCCACGACCAGGATCGACAGACCCGCGAGCGCGCGTTTTTCGGCGCGGCGCTCGTCCGCGGGCGGGCCCTGCGCCGGGATCGAGCGCGGCTTGGCGAGCGGGAGCTTCACCGTGAACTTCGCCCCCGTGTCCGGCCCGTCGCTCTCGGCCCGCACCGTGCCGCCGTGCGCCTCGACGAGGTGACGCACGATCGACAGGCCGAGGCCGAGGCCACCCGAGGCGCGCGTGAGCGTGCCGTCGCCCTGCCGGAACCGCTCGAAGATGTGCGGCAAGAGCTCGGCCCGGATGCCACGGCCGCTGTCGGTCACGACGAGCACCGCCTCGTCCCCCGCGCGCGCGAGCCGCACGTCGATGCGCCCACCCTTCGGGGTGAACTTGATCGCGTTCGAGAGCAGGTTCCACACGACCTGCTGCAGCCGGCTCGGATCACCGAAGATGGGGACGCTGCTCGGGTCGACGAAGGTGTGCAGCGTGATCTCGCGGTTCGTCGCGCCAGGCGTGACCGAGTGGACCGCGGCCTCGACGACGGGCCCGAGCTCGAGGATCGAGGGGTCGAGGCGGAGCTTGCCCGCCGTGATACGCGAGGCGTCGAGCAGGTCGTCGATGAGCTTGGCCTGATGCACGGCGTTGCGCTCGATCGACTCGAGCGCGCGAGGCTGGTTGCCCTCGCGGACGGCGCCGGTGCGCAGCATGCGGGCCCAGCCGAGGATGGCGTTCAGCGGCGTGCGCAGCTCGTGCGAGACGACCCCGAGGAACTCGTCCTTCACGCGGCTCGCCTCCTGCGCCTCGTGGAAGAGGCGCGCGTTGTCGAGCGCGAGCGCGGCGCGCTGGCCGAGCTCCTCGGCGAGGGCGAGGTCGGCCTGCCCGTAGCGGCTGCGCGCGCCGCAGACGCCAAACGAGAGCACGCCGAGGGCGTGGCCCCGCGCGATGAGCGGCACGACGATCGAGGAGGTCGTGTCGACGTGGCGGAGGAGCTCGAGGTGCTCCGCGTCGGCCGCGATGGCGCGATGGACGCTGTCGTCGATGACACGCGAGAGCTTGGCCTTGCCCGTGCGCGCGGCCTCGGTGATCGGGTGGTCCTTGCCGAAGGGGTACCGCGTGCGCATGTCGCGGAGCAGCGCCTCTTTCTCGGGATCCTCGTGCAGCGCGTTCACGAACTGCGGGGTGCTGTCCTCGTCGAGGCTGCAGACGATGCAGTAACTCGCGAACGTCGGCACGGCGACGCGCGCGAGCGCCTCGGAGATGGCCGCAGGGTCGAGGGAGGCGGCGAGCACGGCGCTCGCCTCGGCGAGCAACGCGAGGCGCCTGCGCTCGACGTCGGCCTCGGCGCGGGCCTTCTTCTCGGCCTCGTAGAGGTAGGCGCGCTCGAGCGACTGGGTGCAGGTGCGGGCGAGGTGCAGGATGAAGGCGTTGTCCTCGATCGCGCGCTGGCCCGATCGGTGGAACCGGAGCGAGAGCCCGCCGATGGCGCGGTCCTCGACGACGAAGGGCACGGCCGCGATGCAGATGGGCTCGTCGACGGCCCCGCTCACGAGGTGCGGGTAACGCGCGCGGTAGGCCTCGAAGTCGTCGAAGAAGAGCGGCGCCTGGGTGCGGACGGCGTCCGTGAGCGGCGAGGCGAACGCGAGCTTCGTGGAGTCGTAGCGGTCGAGCGTGTCGCGCGTGTGGCCGATGGCGCGGACGAGGTCGAGGTGGGCGCCGTCGGCGGACACGGTGGCGACGATGGCCTTGCAGTTCGGCAGCATGTCGCGCACGTGGTCGACGATGGTCTCGGCGACCTTGATGCGGCTCATCGTGTCGGAGAGCGCCGCCGTCATGCGCTGGAGGGCGACGAGGCGCGAGGTCGCGAGCTCGGCGGCGGCGCGGGCGCGCTCGGTGGCCTCGTAGAGGCGCGCGCGCTCGATGGCCTGCGACGACTGGCGCGCGAGCGTGAGCAAGAACGAGCGATCCTCGTGCGAGAGGGCGCGCGGCTCGCGGAAGCAGAAGGCGATCGCGCCGATGGCGCGGTCCTCGAGCAGGAGCGGCAAACAGGCGACGGCCCTCGGCGGATCGGGGCCCTCGGGGTCGAGCTCGGCGCTCGGGCCGAGCTCGGCGAGCGCGGCCTCGGACTCGAGCCAGAGCGGCTGCTTGCGGCGGACGGCCTCGGCGAGCGGGCCACGCGCGTCTTCGGGCAGGCGGGCGCCACGCGAGAACCGGCCGGGCGAGACGCCGAGGGAGCCCGTGACCTCGAGGCCGCCGTCCTGCGTGCGCAAGGCGAGCACGGCGGCGCGGGCGTCGACGGCGACGAGGCCCTGTTGCAGCACGGCGTCGGCGACCTGCGCGGGCGTGAGGGCCGCGGAGAGGCTCGAGGTGAGCGTCTGCAGGCGCGAGGTGCGGGCGGCGGCGCGCTCGGCGACCTCGCGGGCGTGGTGCTCGGCGGCGTGCTGGCGCGCGTTGTCGATGGCGAGCGCGGCGCGCCGGGCGAGGTCCTGGGCGATCGCGAGGTCGGCCGGGCCGTAGCGCCGGCCCGAGTCGGCCGTGGCCAGCGTGAGCACGCCGAGCGCGCGGCCGGAGGCGACGAGCGGCGCGCAGATCGAGGAGATCGTCCCGAGGGTGGTCGCGGGCAGGAAGGGGTGGCTGCGGGGGCCGGGGCCGCCGTCGTTGCTGGGCGTGAGCAAGAGCTCGCCACACGTGAGCAGCCTCGGGCCCACCTCGGCGAACCAGGGGCCGCTCTCGCGAGGCGACGGCGGGCCCGCGAGGAGGTGCTCCTTCGCGGGGTCGACGTGGATGGCCTCGACGCGGCGCAGGTGGCCGTCTTCCTCGAGCAGGTCGATGACGCAGTAGTCGCAGAGCGTCGGCACGCTCAGGCGGGCCAGGTTCGCGAGCGTGGTGCGCAGATCGAGGCTCGTCGACAGCCGCTCGCCGGCTCGCGCCAGGAAGGCGAGTTGCTCCTCGGTCGGACCGGGCTCGCGCGCTCGATGCTCGGTGCTTTGCATGGCGATCCGTCGTTGCGCGGCGCTCCCCCCACGCGTTGACGTCTCGAAAGCGTACCCTCATTCGCACCGAAATACGCGGCAAAAAGGCTCGTCGGAGGCGTGCCGCGGCCGCACCATCCGTCTCCGACGTTCGATGGGTCTCGTCACGAAGCTTTGCGAAGCTTCGGGGCTTGGGACTAGAGTCCCTCCCATGAGCACGCGATCGACTCTTTTGCCTCGGCCCGTCTACGTCGTCGACGCCGTCCGCACGCCGATCGGCCGGTACGCCGGGGGCCTCGCGAGCGTGCGTCCGGACGACCTCGCGGCGCACGTCGTGTCGGCGCTCGCCAGGCGCAACGAGGCGCTCACGGCGCGGCTCGATCACGTGGTGTTCGGCGCGACGAACCAGGCGGGCGAGGACAACCGCAACGTGGCGCGCATGGCGCTCCTGATCGCCGGCCTGCCGTACGAGGTGCCGGCGGTGACGGTGAACCGGCTCTGCGGCTCGGGCCTCGAGGCGGTGGCGGACGCGGCGCGGATGATCGCGGTGGGCGAGGCGTCGTGCGTGATCGCGGGCGGGGTCGAGAGCATGACGCGCGCGCCGTTCTCCATGCCGAAGCAGGCCCAGCCCTTCGACCGCAACCCGCCGCCGGTCTACGACACGACGCTCGGCTGGCGTTACGAGAACCCGCGCATGAAGGCGCGTTTCCCGCTGATCTCGATGGGCGAGACGGCCGAGAACGTCGCCGAGAAGTACGGCATCGGCCGCGAGGATCAGGACCGCTTCGCCGTCGAGTCGCAGCGCCGCGCCGCCGAGGCGTGGAAGAGCGGGGCCTTCGCGGCGGAGGTCGTGCCCGTGCCGATCCCGCAAAAGAAGGCGGATCCCGTGCTCTTCGAGCGCGACGAGTCGGTGCGGGAAGGCACGACGCTCGAGGCGCTCGCCAAGCTGCCCGCGGTGTTCAAGAAGGGCGGCAGCGTGACGGCGGGCAACGCGTCGCCGATCAACGACGGCGCCTCGGCGCTCTTGCTCGCCTCGGCGGAGGTCGTGGAGCAGCTCGGCGTGACGCCGCTCGCGCGTCTGCTCGGCAGCCAGACGGCCGGCGTGGACCCGAGCCTGATGGGCGAAGGGCCGATCCCCGCGGTGAAGAAGCTGCTCGCGCGCGCGGGGCTCTCCGCCTCGGAGGTGGACCTCGTCGAGCTGAACGAGGCGTTCGCGGCGCAGGCGCTCGCGTGTGTGCGCACGCTGGAGCTCGACCCGTCACGCGTCAACGTGAACGGCGGCGCGATCGCGCTCGGTCACCCGATCGGCTCGTCGGGCGCGCGGATCGCCTGCACGCTCGTGCACGCGATGAAGGCGCGCGACAAGAAGCTCGGCCTCGCGTCGCTCTGTATCGGCGTGGGGCAGGGGATCGCGGCTCTGTTCGAGAAGGTCTGAGGGGGACGACCCCGGGTAGAGGAAGAGGAGAGAGACATGGAATTTCCGGCCATCAACGTGCCCGGCCAAGGGCAGCTCCACGCGCGGCTCGTGACGACGCAGGGCGAGATCGTGCTCCGGCTCGAGGAGGAGCGCGCGCCGAAGACGGTGCAGAACTTCGTCGCGCTCGCGACCGGGGCGCTCGCCTGGAAGGACCCGAAGACCGGGCAGACCCAGCAGGGCCCGCTCTACGACGGCGTCCGCTTCCACCGCGTGATCCCGAACTTCATGATCCAGTGCGGCGATCCGCTCACGCGTCACGCGGACATGGCGCCGCGCTGGGGCACGGGCGGGCCGGGCTACCGCTTCGAGGACGAGTTCCACCCGGAGCTGCGCCACGACGGGCCGGGCGTGCTCTCGATGGCGAACAGCGGGCCGGCGACGAACGGGTCGCAGTGGTTCATCACGGAGAAGGCGACGCCGCACCTCGACCGAAGGCACTCGGTCTTCGGCAAGGTCGTGAGTGGCCTCGACGTGGTCAACAAGATCGCGAACGTGCAGCGCGGGCCCGGGGATCGGCCGGCGCAGGACGTGATCCTCGAGCGGGTCGAGATCTTCCGGCAGTAGTCGCAGCGCGAGCGAGCGCCGGGCCTCCGCGGAGACCCGGCGCCGCGTCGCCTACGTCGTCAGGGCGCGCAGGTCTTGTTCGCGCCGCCCATGCAGTTGCCGCTCGCGCACTGCCCGCCGTTCGTGCACGTCTCCCCATTCGCCAGCTTGCACACGCCGGCGCCGTCGCAGGCCATCGTGCCCATACACGCGGGCGTGTCGTCGGTCATGCCTTGCGGGACGTTGGTGCAGGTCCCCTCGCTCCCCGTGAGCTTGCACGACTTGCAGTCCCCGTCGCAGGCCGCGTCGCAGCAGACGCCGTCCGCGCAGAAGCCGCTCTTGCACTCGGCGTTGGCCGCGCATGCCTCGGCGGGGCACTTGCCGCACTTGCCGCCGCAGTCGACGGCGGTCTCGTCGCCGTTCATCTCGCCGTCGCTGCACGAGATGCAGGTGTTGTCGGGCAGGCAGGTGGGGTTGTCGCCCGTGCAATCGCCGGCGTCGACGCACTCGACGCACATGCCGGTCCCGTTGCAGACGCCGTCGGGGCAGGTGTCGCCCTGCGGGTCGTTCACCTGCATCGGGATGCCGGCGACACAGGCCGCGGTGGTGCAGGGGTTGCCGTCGCCGCCCGGCGGGTCGGCGTCGTCGACGACCTCGACCGCGTTGCCCATGCCGTCGCACTCGAGGTCCTTGCAGTCCCCAGCCATCGGGTCGGGCAGGCCCGTGCCTTCCGCCTCGTCGTCGGCCGCGCACATCCCCTGGACGCAGCTCCAGTCGCGGCAAGCCGTGTCCATCGGGCAGTCCGCGGGAGATTGGCAGGGCATGCCGCCCATGCCGCCGGCGCCACCCATGCCGCCGGCGCCACCCACGCCGCCCATGCCGCCGGCACCCCCCACGCCGCCCATGCCGCCCATGCCGCCGGGGCCGCTCATCGTGCTCGACGAGCTCCCGCCGCCTCCAGGGCTGCCGGTGGGCTCGAACTGGTTGAAGTCTTGGGTACAGCCCAGGTAGGTCAGTCCGAGGGCCGACAGAAGCGTTGCGGTCAGGATCGCGGAGCGTTGCACGGCATCACCTCGCTCGGGCGCGCGGGCCCGACTGGAAAGGATGCGCCGACGGTACCACGTCGAGAACGGACGCAGGAGAGCGCTCACACGGCGACAGGAGGCTCGTCGTCCGGCACACGATCCGCGAGGGTCCGCGCCTTCACGAGGTGCGGCTCGACCTTCGAAGCACACGCGACCCGAGAGGCGTGGAGCGCCGCGACGACCGCGCCTTTCGTGGCCGGGCCCAGGCCGCGCGCGCGAGAGAGCGTGAGCCGCGCCTGGTCGATGTCGTGCAGCTCGCCGAGGTGCTTCTGCATGCGCGCGGCCTGCTTGGCGAGGCGCGTCGCCGTCGCGCCGAGCGGCGCCGCGAAGAGGTCGGCCGTGTACCGCAGCCGCTTGTAACGGATGCGCAGCTCGTGCATCGCGTCCGCGTCGGCGACGTCCCGCAGCGCCCACTTCGCCACGTCACGCGCGGCGCGATCGAGCACCACGTGCCCGAGGTCCGAGGTGGGCACGAGGCGCGGCGCGTCGCCGTCGAGGCGCGCGGCGAGCGCTTCGAACGAGCGCTCCAGGCGACGGACACGTTTGCCGCCGGGGAAGGCCAGGACCCGCTCGCGTGGGCCGTCGCGGAGCAACCGCGTGACGGCGGCGTGCTCGTTCTTCACGGCGCGGGCGCGACGGGCGAGCCAGGCGTCGAGCTCGGCGCGCGCCTCCGGGGAGAGGTCGAGCGCGCCGAGCGTCTCGCGCAGGACCTCCTCGTCGCGCAGCGCGCCCGTGGCCTGCGCGTGGTACCGGATCTCGCCCTCGATCCGCGCGAGCCGCTTGCGCCGGAAGAGCTCACGCGCGACGCGGAGGATCGTGCGCATCCGCCGGAGCGCGACGCGGAAGTCGTGCAGCGCCTCCTCGTCCGCGCCGCTCTCCGCGGACCCTGCCGGAGGAGAGGCCGACGTCAAAAGCACCCGCTCCCGCGCGGCGCGCGCGTCGCTCATGAGCGCGTGGAGCGCCGCGGCGACGAGCTCGTGGGCGAAGCCTTCCGTGTTCATACCCGCGACAGCGTGACCAGCACGATCGGCCTGCGCCCCGTCTTCGCCTCGATGACGCGGCGCGCGGCGAGCCGCACGACCTCGGTCATGCCCTCGTCGCTCGCCCGCGTTCGCCCGTCCGCGTCCGTCACCGCGCGCGAGACCGCGAGCGACGCGGCGCGCATCACCTCGGAGGCCCCTTCTTCGTGATCGACGACGCCGCGCTGCACCGCGCGGGGCGGGGCGGCGACGCCGCCGCGGCGGTCGAGCACGAGCGACACCATCACCACGCCCGACCGACCGAGCTGCGCGCGCTCGCGGATCACCTCGTCCGGCAGCTCGTCGCCGCCGTAGGTCGCGACCTTGCCGACGGTCACGCGCGCGGCCTTGGCGAGGGACCGCTCCTCCCCGAGCTCGACCACCTCGCCGTTCTCGGCGACGAGCACGTCGGAGACGCCGACCTCGCGGGCGAGCGCGGCGTGCCGCACGAGGTGGTGGTAGGTGCCGTGCACGGGCACGAACGAGCGCGGCCGGCAGAGCTCGATCATACGCGTCTGCTCCTCGCGGTGCGCGTGCCCGCTCGCGTGCACGCCGCGGTCGGTCAGCCACGTCTTCAGGTCGACGCCCATCCGCAAGAAGTCGCCCATCATCTCGAAGACCGGCCGGTCGTTGCCCGGGATGATGCGGCTCGAGAGCACGACGACGTCGCCCGGGTCGAGGCGCAAGAGCGGGTGCGTGCCGGCCGCGAGGCGGACGAGCGCGCTCATGCGCTCGGCCTGCGTGCCACTCGCGACGATGAGGACGCGGTCGCGGGGCATCGAGCCGAGGTGCTCGGGTGGCACGAGCAGGTCACTCGGGAAGCGGAGGCGGCCGACGATCTCGGCGGCGCGGACGTGGGCCTGCACGCTGCGGCCGAGCAAGCAGATGCGCCGCCGCGTGGCGACGGCGACCTTCGCCAGCACGGCGAGGCGCTGCACGTTCGAGGCGAACATCCCGATCACCACGCGGGTCTTCGCGCGCGTGACGATCTCCTCGAGCGTCTGGCCCACGGAGAGCTCGCTCGTCGATCGGCCGGGCGAGTCCACGTTCGTGCTGTCGGAGAGCAGGAGCGAGACGCCCTCGTCGCCGAGCTCGGCGAGCCGCGCCTCGTCCGTCAGCTCGCCGTCGGGCGGCGTGGGGTCGAGCTTGAAGTCGCCCGTGTGCACCACGAGGCCCGCCCTCGTCCGGAACGCGAGCGCCACCGCGTCGACGATGGAGTGCGTGACGCGGATGGGCTCGAACGAGAACGATCCGGCCTCGTACGTCTTGCGCGGGGCGACCGGGATGAGCTCGACCTCGCCCTCGCCATACCCGTGCTCCGCGAGCCTGTGCTTGACCAGCTCGAGCGCGTGCGCCGGCCCGTAGACCGGGACGTCCTCGTCGAGGTGCGCGAGCAGATAAGGCAACCCGCCGATGTGGTCCTCGTGCCCGTGGGTGAGCACCACGGCGCGGACGCGGTCCTTGTGTCCGATGACGTAATCGAAGCGCGGGTGGTACGTGTCGATGCCGAGATCGGTCGTCGGGAACGTGACGCCGCAGTCGACCAGGACGACGTCGTCGCCCTGCTCGAGCGCCATGCAGTTCATCCCGATCTCGCCGAGCCCGCCGAGGGGGATGACGCGCAGGGATCCGTCGCCTTTTCTGCGCGGGGGAGGGGGGGCTGTGCCGCTCTGCGGGTCGTTCAACGAAAAGCGCTCCTTCTCGCCAGGTCGCGTTCGAGCGCCGCCATCGGCCCGCTCGCCGCCGCCGAGCATAACGCGCCCTGGGCGGTCTGGCCCTTCCTTCCCACGACGAAGCGCCGGCCGATCTACCGCCTCGGCCTTCGAGGGTCTACGTTGCGCCGGTCCCTGCCGAAGGATGCGAAGGCCCCCTTGCTGCGCTCCGTCCTCACGAACCTCCTGCTCCTCCTCGTCTTGCCCCTCGCGTGGCTGCGGCGCGCGTTCGCCATCCCCAAGGGTGGTTACGTCGTGCTCGACCTCGACGGGCCCGTCGTCGACACCTTGCCCGTGCGGCCACGCGGGCTCGCGCGGCTCGTCCAGCGCGCGCGGCATCCGCTCTCGGTGACGCGGGTGCAAGAGCTCTGCGGGCTCCTCCGCGACGACGACCGGGCGGCGGGGCTCTTCGTGCGGCTCGACGGCTTCGGCGCGGGCCCGAGCGTGCTCGCCTCGTTGCGCAAAATCTTCGCGGACCTGCGCGCGGCGGGCAAGGACGTCGTCTTCTACCTGCCCATGGGCGCGGACAACGACGCGATGTACCTCGCCAGCGCGGGGCGCCGCGTCGTGGTCGGGCCGGAGACGCTCGTCGCGCCGATCGGGTACGCGGCGACGGGGCGGTACTTGCGCCGGGCGCTCGCCGAGATCGGGGTCGAGCCCGAGGTCTTCGCCCGCGGCACGTACAAGGCCGCCGCCGAGCCGCTCGTGCGGGACACGATGAGCGAGGCGCAACGCGAGCAGCTCGGGGAGGTGCTCGGGGCGCGGCATGACGCGCTCGTCCGGGCGCTCGCGGAGCGCTGCGGCGGAGACGTCTCCGCCGCGTCACGCTGGGTCGACGAGGCGCCGTACCGAGCGACCCGCGCCGTCGAGCTCGGCCTCGTGGACGCGGTCGCGTACGAGGACGAGGTCGAGACGTTGCTCGGCAAGCAGCCTCCACCCTCGGCGCGCTGGGTGCCTGCGGGTCGGTACTTCGCGGCGCGTCGGAAGCTCGCCTTCCGCCCGCTCTTGCCGAGGCCGGTCGTGGGCATCGTCGAGGTGCACGGGCCCATCGTCTCGCGCAGCCGCTTCGCGCTCGGCAAGCTCGCCGTCGAGGAGCGTATCGTCCGGGCCTTGCGGGCGGCGCGGCAGAGCCCGCGTGTCGCGGCCGTCGTCCTGCACATCGACTCGCCTGGGGGCAGCGCGGTCGCCTCGGACCGCATCCACCACGAGGTCGAGCTGCTCGCGAAGGAGAAGCCGGTCGTCGCGTACCTCTCGAACGTCGCGGCGAGCGGCGGCTACTACGTGGCGGCGGCGGCGCGCGTCATCGTCGCCGAGCCCCAGGTCATCACCGGTTCGATCGGCGTCGTGTCGGCGCACTTCGTCTTGCGGGGGCTCCTCGAGAAGGTCGGCGTCTCGACCGACGTCGTGAAACGTGGCGCGCGCGCCGACCTGTTTTCGCCGGTCCGGCCGCTCGACGCGTCCGAGCGTGGGGTGCTCGAGTCCGAGGTCGACGCCTTCTACCGGACGTTCGTGGGCGTCGTCGCGCGGGGGCGGGGCCGGAGCTTCGAGGACATCCACAAGCTCGCGCAGGGCCGCATCTACAGCGGGTCGCTGGCGCGGTCGCACGGGCTCGTGGACGAGCTCGGGGGGCTCTCGGACGCGGTCGCGCGGGCGTCGTCGCTCGCGGGGGTCGGGGCGCTTTTGCCTCGGCTCGTGCAGCCGCCGCGGGGGGAGGTGCCGGCGCGGGCGGCTTCGCGTGTGGCGCGGGCGGCGGCCTCGGCGCTTGGCGTCATCGGCCTCTCGGCGCTGGCCGAGCGCGCCTTGCTCGGGTTGAACCTCGCGTCGAGCGAGCGGGTCCTCCTCTACGAGCCGTGGGGTTCGGATGGACGAACCTGGCTCGACGTCACGTGAGATTTCCCAACGGATCCCGCTGGATCCGCGTTTTTCTGGTTCCGCTCCGTGTGCGGGTGGGAACGACGCTACGCACGTCACGCGCGAAAACGTCCACGCATCGTGTTGTCAATGCGAAGTTTCCCGACACTCGTCAGGTCCACACAAATCAACCGAATTGGAATTGGTGTGGGATGATAAACGGAATTTTCCTGCCAAGCGGGGCCACCTGAAGTGAAACCGAGGCGCTCCAGATCTCGGTCTTTGTTCAGAAAAACCAGGGTGGAGCGGGACAAATCCACAGGGGCGCAGCGGTTCATGTGGTTTCGTGTGTGAAACCGGCGCCTCGCTCGTGAGGGCTTGCCTGGACGCTAGGGGTTGGGCTACGACGGCGACCTGGACACTGCCTGTGGGGTTCACCCCTCGGCAGCGGGGCAGCCCGCCGGGTCAGACGAGCCCGGCGCGGCAAACGAATTCGAGTTCCTCCTGAACAAACGCAGAGGCAGGGCCGCGGGCCTGCCGAAGCAGCGTCGCCACTGTACGATTCTCGGAGCGGTTCGTACGGACGGGCGACGTTTTCCATCTTGGGAGACAGGTAGATGGCGCAGCCGACGATCGGTGAGGATGACGGGAAGGTGGCGAAGGCGTCGGGGGAGGGCACGAAGCGCGCGGCCCGGGCCTCCGATCGGCCCAGCAAGCCGGGCAAGGCCGCGGCGGCCGCGCCGGCGGTCGGGTCGAAGGAGGCGAAGAAGGCGACGCGGGCGCGTGGCCTCGCCTTCGACCGGGTCTTCACGCATCGGGGCCAGAGCCCGCTCGACGAGGTCACCTGGGAGCGCCGCTCGAGCGTCATCAACAACCCCGACGGCTCGGTCGTCTTCAAGATGGAGGGCGCGGAGGTGCCGGCGGGCTGGTCGCAGCTCGCGACGGACATCGTCGTCTCCAAGTACTTCCGCAAGGCGGGCCTGCACGGCAAGAAGGAGCTCGGCGAGACGAGCGTGCGTCAGGTGGTCGAGCGCCTGGCGAAGACGATCCGCGAGCAGGGCGAGGCGTTCGGCGGCTACTTCGCGAGCGCCAAGGAGGCGGACACCTTCGAGGCGGAGCTCACCTTCCTGCTCGTCCACCAGTACGGCGCCTTCAACTCGCCGGTCTGGTTCAACTGCGGCCTGTGGCACCGCTACGGCATCACGGGCGCGGGCGGCAACTACGCCTGGAGCGGCGACGACACGGACGGCGACATCGCGGAGATTTCGAACGCGTACGAAAAACCGCAGTGCTCGGCGTGTTTCATCCAGTCGATCAACGACGACCTGATGAGCATCTACGAGCTCGTGAAGAGCGAGGCGCGGCTCTTCAAGTACGGCTCGGGGACGGGCACGAACTTCAGCACGATCCGGGGCAAGCAGGAGAAGCTCTCGGGCGGCGGGACGAGCTCGGGGCTGATGAGCTTCCTCGAGGTCTTCGACCGCGCGGCGGGGGCGACGAAGAGCGGCGGTACGACGCGGCGCGCCGCGAAGATGGTCTGCCTCGACATGGACCACCCCGAGATCGTCGACTTCGTCCAGTGGAAGGTCCGCGAGGAGCGCAAGGCGCAGATGCTCATCGCCGCGGGCATGTCCTCGGACTTCAACGGCGAGGCCTACCACACGGTGAGCGGCCAGAACTCGAACAACTCGGTGCGCGTCACGGACGAGTTCATGCGCTCCGTGTCGACGGGCGGGGCGTGGGAGACGCGGGCGCGGACGACGGGCGAGGTCGTCGAGACGCTGAACGCGAAGGACCTCTGGCGGCTGGTGGCGGACGCGGCGTGGGCCTGCGCCGACCCGGGCGTGCAGTACGACTCGACCATCAACCGCTGGCACACCTGCCCGAACTCGGGGCGCATCAACGCCTCGAACCCGTGCTCCGAGTACATGTTCCTCGACGACACGGCCTGTAACCTCGCGAGCCTGAACCTCACGAAGTTCTTGCGCGCGGACGGCTCCTTCGACATCGAGGGCTTCCGCCATGCGACGCGGGTCTTCTTCGTGGCGCAGGAGATCCTCGTGGACTTCTCGTCCTACCCGACGAAGTCCATCGCGCGGAACTCGCACGATTACCGTCCGCTCGGGCTCGGGTACGCGAACCTCGGCACGCTGCTCATGCTGCTCGGCATCCCGTACGACTCGGACGAGGGGCGTTCGGTGGCGGGGGCGATCACGGCGATCATGTGCGGGCATGCGTACAAGGTCTCGGCCGAGATGGCCGGTTCACGCGGGCCTTTCCCGGGGTACGCGAAGAACCGCGAGCCGATGCTGCGGGTGATGGGCCTGCACCGCGACGCGGCGTACGCGATCGATCGGGAGAAGTGCCCGGAGCCGCTCTGGCGTGCGGCGTGCGCGGACTGGGACGAGGCGGTGCAGCTCGGCCAGCAGAACGGCTACCGCAACGCGCAGGCGACGGTGCTCGCGCCGACGGGGACGATCGGGCTGCTCATGGACTGCGACACGACGGGCATCGAGCCCGACTTCGCGCTCGTGAAGTTCAAGAAGCTCGCGGGTGGCGGGTACTTCAAGATCGTCAACCAGTCGGTGCCGGAGGCGCTGCGCCGGCTCGGCTACAGCGAGCACGAGGTGCAGGAGATCGTCGCGTACGTCTCGGGCACGAACACGCTGCTCGCGGCGCCGAACGTGAACCGCGCCTCGCTCAAGCAGCGCGGCTTCACGAACGAGGACCTCGCGAAGATCGAGGCGGCGATCCCGGGTGTCTTCGACCTCGGTCTCGCGTTCAGCCCGTGGGTGCTCGGCGAAGAGGCGTACGTCCGGCTCGGCATCACGCCCGAGCAGCGCCAGACGCCTGGTTTCTCGTTGCTCCGCGCGCTCGGCTTCTCGGCGGCGGAGATCGCCGAGGCGAACGAGGTGATCGTCGGTCGCATGACGGTCGAGGGCGCGCCGCATCTGCGCGAAGAGCACTACGCGGTGTTCGATTGTGCGAACCGGTGCGGCAAGATTGGCAAGCGTTTCCTCGCGCCGATGTCGCACGTGCGCATGATGGCGGCGGCGCAGCCGTTCCTCTCGGGCGCCATCTCGAAGACGGTCAACTTGCCGAACGAGGCGACCGTCGAGGAGGTGCAGAAGATCTACGAAGAGGGCTGGCGCCTCGGGCTCAAGGCGGTCGCGCTCTACCGTGACGGTTGCAAGGCGTCGCAGCCGCTCTCCTCGTCGAGTGATTCGAAGGAGGAGAAGGCCGAGAAGGCCGAGCGTGCCGAGAAGGCTTCGGCTCCGGCTGAGGTCGTGGTGTCCACGCAGGCGCCGGCGGGGCCTGCGCTCCGGCCGACGGGCGCGCGTGTGCGACTCCCGAAGAAGCGCACGGGCTTCACGCAGGAGGCCACGGTGGGTGGGCACAAGATCTACGTGCGCACGGGTGAGTACGTCGATGGCACGCTCGGCGAGATCTTCATCGACATGCACAAGGAGGGCGCGGCCTTCCGTTCGCTCATGAACTGCTTCGCCATGAGCGTCTCGCTCGGCTTGCAGTACGGGGTGCCGCTCGAGACGTTCGTCGATCAGTTCACGTTCACGCGTTTCGAGCCGCAGGGCATGGTCGAGGGGCACGACTACGTGAAGCTCTCGACCTCGATCGTCGACTACATCTTCCGTGTGCTCGGCATCGAGTACCTGCACCGGTACGACCTCGCGCACGTGCAGCCGCAGCCGACGGCGGCGATCCAGGATCCGACGGAGACGCGGGCGCAGGAGAGCTCTTCGGCTGCGCCGGTGCTCCCTGCCTCGCCTCGCGCCGAGGCGCACGAGCGCGTCACGAGCGCGCTCGATGCGCAGCTCGAGGACATGATGGGCGACGCGCCCGTGTGTGATGGCTGCGGCCACATCACGGTCCGCAACGGCGCCTGCTACAAGTGCCTCAACTGCGGCAACAGCATGGGTTGCAGCTGAGCCTCACCCCGAACCCCCTCTCCCTCGCGGGAGAGGGGGCAAAGAGGCCCTGCTCGCGCGACCTGGCGCAGAAGTAGCGGCCGCTCCGAAACACGGCTAAACGGCGGACATGCTGACTTCCGCTCGCGTGTGCTCTGCTCTGCTCACGTTCGCCCTTGGCGCGCTCCTCCTCGCTGGTTGCAAGAAGGAGGAGGAGGCGCCCCAGGCCGTCCCGATTCCCACGGGCGCTCCTGCGCCGGTCAAGGCCACGGAAGACACGCCGCAGGCTGCGGAGGGCTCGGCGGCTGGTAGCGCTGCGCCCGCGGAGGCTGCGCAGGCGCAGCCGGTCGCTCCCACGGCCACGGAGGCCCCGAAGCCGGCGGGTCCGCCGCCTTCGATTGATGGGTGTTGCTCGGCTCTCACGGCCTTGTCGAAGGACGCGAAGGCCAGTTCGACCGTGAAGGCGAAGGCCGCCGTGGCCGCTTCGATGTGCACGAGCACCTCGAAGCTCGTGAAGGAGGGCAGGGCTCCGCGCTCGAGCGCCCTCGCCCAGATTCGCGCCACCATGGCCGGGAGCGCGCCGGCGGCTTGCAACTAGTTTGAGGGCGTACGATCAGCCGAAGTGGTCGTAGCCGCGCTCGTCGATGGGGACGAGTGTCCCGTCGGGCTGCTCGAGCGTGACCAGACGCGCGCCGGGTTCGGCCGGAAGAACGCGCCCGATCCGCTCGAACTCCTTCTCGGGGAGACGGTCCTCGGGGACGGTGATCACGACCGCGTAGTCTTCGCCTCCGTGAAGCGCGAGGGCGAGGGGGTCCGCGCCCGCGAGCGTGGCTGCCTTCGCGAGCGCGGGCCGGACGAGCGCTGTCGGATCGAGAGCGATGCGCACCCCGCTCGCGCGCGCCAGGTGGCCCACGTCTCGCGCGAGTCCATCCGAGACGTCGATCGCCGCGCTCGCCACGTCCCGCGCTGCGAGCCCTGCTGCGATACGCGCGACGGGCCTGCGGTAGGCGCGCACCGCTGGGGCTGCGTCTGCCTCGCCTTCGCGGCCTCGCTCGATCAGCACGAGCCCTGCCGCCGAGAGCCCGAGCGGTCCTGCGATCGCCACGACCTCGCCGGGCTTCGCGCCCGATCGACCGAGCGGGCGCGGCGTCTCGCCGAGCACGGTCGTCGTGATCGAGAGCTCCCGGCCGCGCGCGAGGTTGCCGCCGATGATATGTGTACCAACTTCTTGGGCCGCCTCGTGTTGTCCCTCGGCGATGGCGCGCAGATCGTCGTCGGAGACGTCCTCCGGCAGCACGAGGCCCGCGAGCATGCCGAGCGGCGAGGCGCCCATCGCCGCGAGGTCACTCGCCGCGGCCATCGTCGCGCGGTAGCCGAGGTCTGCCATCGAGACGAGGTCGCGCCGGAAGTGCACGCCTTCGACCTGCGCGTCGACGGTCCACACGAGGGGCTGCGATCCGGGCGTGATCACGGCTGCGTCGTCGCCGATGCCGAGCATCGTCCGGCCCGAGCCGTCCGTGCCGAACACGCGCGCGAGCAGGTCGACGCGTGCTCGCTCCGAGCTTCGAGCTGTCATGCCTCGACTTTACGCGAACCGGACCGAGATCGCCGCCTTCGACGGCGGCGCCGACGGGCGTGACGCGGGCAAACGCACGACGAAGACGGCTCCGCTCGGCTCGTTGCCCTCGATGTGCACCGTGCCGTGGTGCGCCTCGACGAGGCGCTTCACGATCGACAGGCCGAGCCCCGTGCCGCCGTGCTCGCGCGTCGACGACTGGTCCACCTGGTAAAACGGGTCGAAGACCTTGTCTCGCTCGGGCGCCGGGATGCCGATGCCCGTGTCGGTCACGCGCACCTCGACCATCTGCCGCAGCGGCGCGAGCAGCACCATGCCGGGCTCGTCGTCCGCGCCGTCGTCCGCGTGCGTGGCCACCTGCCGCGCGATGAACTGCACCGTGCCGCTCGGGGGCGTGAACTTGATGGCGTTCTCGCCGAGGTTCACGAAGACCTGCCGGAGCCGCTCCGGATCGCCGAGCACGAGCGGCAGATCGCCGGGCGCGTCCACGGTGAGCGTGACGCTCTTCTTCGTGGCCGTGGGCGCGACCGTCGACGCGGCCTCGGCGAGCACCGCGCCGATCGCCACGTCGCTCCTCCGCATCATCACCGTGCCGCTCTCCAGCTTGGAGAGGTCGAGCAGGCTCATGATGAGCTTGAGGAGCTGATCACTCTTCGAATGGATGATCTGCACGAAGTCGAGCTGCGGCCCCGTGAGCTCGCCGGCGATGCCTCCCACGAGCATCTCGCTGTAGCCGAGGATCGAGGTGAGCGGCGTCCGGAGCTCGTGCGAGATGGTGGCGAGGAAGTTCGACTTGAGCTTGTCGAGCTCCTGCTGCCGCTCGTAGGCCTGCTCGAGCGCCGTGTTTTTCTGCGAGAGCTCGCGGTAACTCTCGCGCATCGAGGCGATGTGCATCTTCGACGTGAGCAGCGCCTTGTGGCCGCTCCAGAGGATCACGTCGAGCACCGAGACGAGGTGCCTCGCGACGGTCTCCGCGGTCGCCTCGCTCGCCCGCGCCATGTGCGGCAGGAGCTCCGCCGCGCGGGCCGGGTCGACGCCGTCGATGGCGAGAAGCGTGTCGGGCACGCTCTCGACGGAGAGAGGCAGGTACGGGCCGAGGATCGCGCGGCCGATGGTGCCGCCATCGTACTCGATGGGCACGACGCGGTAACGCGCGCCGGTGAAGCAGCCGTGCGAGGCGCCGTCGCTCGACGTCACGCGCAGGCGCTTCACCTCGGAGACGATCGCGCCGCACGCGCGGCGGCCCGCGGGCTCCTCGTTGATCATCGCGCAGAGCGGGGCCTCGTGGGTCGAGCTCGCCAGGCTCACGCCCGAGTTCGAGACGATGCGGAGGGGGAGGCCGAAGACCTGCTCGATCGAGGCGACCATGCCGCGCATCGCCTCGCGGTCCACGAGGTCCTCGAGCCTGAGAGGTCCGAGCCCGAGGCCGAGCGTGTCGACGTCGACCGAGCGCTCGTCACTCAAGGAGCGCCTCCGGGCGCGGCGCCTGCCGCCCGCCCGCCCATCCGCGCCGCGATGAGCTCGCGGAACGGCGTCGTCACGCCGAGCTGCTGCGCCGCGGTCGAGACGAGATCGTCGCCGTCGATCGAGAGCTTGCGCGAGAGCTGGTGGCTCTGGTCGAGCGAGCGCCACGTGAGCCAGAGCAGACAGATGAACGTCTCGACGACGCCGATGCCGCGGGTCGCGACCGCGCGGAAGACGGGCTCCTTGCCGCGCGCCGCGAGCCTCGCGAGCTCCTCGTCGCTGCGGATGTCGGGCAGGTCCCGCTTGTTGAACTGGATCACGAGCGGCATCTTCGAGATCTCGATCCCGTTGTCGCGCAGGTTCTGGCGGAGATCGAGGAACGCGTCGGCGTTGCGTTGCGTCTCGGAGACGCGCGAGTCGGCGATCAGCGCGACGCCGTCGGCGCCTTGCAGGACGAGCCTGCGGGTCGCGGCGTGGATCGGCTGGCCGGGGACGGTGAAGAGCTTGATGCGCAGCGAGGTGTCGCCGTCCTTCGACCGGAACGTGAGCGGCAGGAGGTCGAAGAAGAGCGTGCGATCGTCCTGCGTCTCGAGCGTCATGAGGCGCCCGCGCGCGTCGGTGCCGGCGCGGCCGTGCAGAGCGACCAGGTTCGTGGTCTTTCCGCTCAGCGCAGGACCGTAATAGACGAGCTTGATCGAGATCTCGCGTGATGCGAAATCGAGCTGCACGGCTTCAATATCGCATGGCCCGAGGGCCCAAGTCCCCCGGGATCGTCACGTCGCGGCCACGTCCGTGGCCCAGAGCGCGCGGCGGAGCGACTCGAGCCGCTCGACCACGGCGCCGAGCTCCTTCGCCTCCGCGTCGCAGACCTGCGTCGCGGCCTCCACGCCCGGCGCCTTGCCCGCTCGCTCGGTGCGCGCGGCCTCGAGCACCTCGATGACCTCGCGGTGCAGCTCCTCGCCCGCCGTGACGACCCACGCGTCGAGCCGCTGCGCGAACTCGCCGATCATCTCGTCGAGCTTGGGGCCGACGCGCGCGGCGGCCTCGCGCAGCGCTGTCGGGGCGAGCTCCTTCGCGCGTTTCTTCGTCTCGACGTCGATCCTGCCCTTCACGTACATCGCGAGCACGGGCGAGGCGGCGATGAGCAGGCCGCCGAGCAAGACGTTCGTGAACAGGACGCCGATGCCCACGGTCATGAGCGCGAAGATGCCCACGTCGTAGCCGAGCCTGTCGACCTCCACGCTGGGCGCCCGGACATCCGCGCCGAGCGCTTGTCCCACGCGTTTGGCGACGTCGTGCGCGTCTTCGCGAACGAGCGCGATCGTCTTCTCCGCGAGCGCCTCGAGCGCGGTCGCGATCTCCTTCGTCTCGGCCTGCGCCCAGTCCGCGAACGTCTTCTCCAGGAAGGGGCCGAGCCATGTCTTGAGCTCGTCCGGGTCGGCGTTGTCCACGATGTCGGGGATCTGCCGCGTCACGTCGTCGACGAAGTGATCGAGGTCGCGCCGCACCCAGGCGCGGATCGCGGCGACCTCCTCGCGGATGCCCGCGCGGCGCTCCTCGATCGTGCGCGACTGGCCCGCGAGGTCCTTCTCGAGCAGCTCGATCCTCCGCGCGAGCTCCTCGCTCGACATCTGCGCGGCGCGCCTGCGCGCGTCGATGCCCTTGCTGAGCATCCGGGCTGCTTCGAGGCCCTCGCCGAGGGCGTTGTCGAGCAGGATGCGACCTCGCTCCTCGGCGAGGAACTTCGTCAGGTGCGAGAGCAGCTCCGGCATGCCGCTCTCCGCGGCTTGCCCCTCGGCCGCGCGCTTCGCGCTGACGGCGAAGACCATGGGCGTGCGGATGAGCTTGGCGAGCTCGGTGCGGATGTACGCGAGCGCCTCCTCTTCCTCGTCGTCGCTCCAGATGTCCTTCTTGGTGACGACGAAGATGATCTTGTCGCGCGACTGTCCGAGCAGCTTCTCGTTGAGGAAGACGCGCTCGCTCTCCTTGAGCGGCTGGCCCGCGTCGATGAGGAAGAGCACGGCGTCCGAGCGCGGGATGTAGCTGTAGGTGATGTCCGCGCGCTGGAGCGAGAGGTCGTTCACGCCTGGGGTGTCGACGAGCACGACGCGCTCGCGCAAGAGCTCCGCCGGGTAGAAGACCTCGAGGTGCTTCACCTCGCTCGTCGCGCTCTCGGAGCCTTTTTCCTGGCCGACGGCGAACTTGCGGACCTCCTCGAAGGGCATGTTCGTGCGTTCGCCCGAGACACGCACGAGCTCGGCGCGGGGCTCGGGCGCGTACTCGAGGTGATGGATGACCGCCGTCGTCGGCGTCACGCCGACGGGCAGCACCTCGGCGCCGAGCAGCGCGTTCACGAAGGTGGTCTTGCCGTGGTTGAACTCGCCGACGACGACGAGGTGGAAGCGATCGGCCTCCAGCTTGTCGACGACATCGCCGCCGAGGCGGCCCGCGAGCGATCGGGCGCCGACGCGTCCGGCGATCGAGAGGATCCCACGGAGGGCTCGGGTGACTTCGACCTGACGTGTGCGGAATGTCTCGAGCATCGTGCGCTCCTACCCAACCACCTTGATGATTTCGTGCACCTTCTCGTCGACCTCTTCCATCGTGAGGCCGGGGCCTTCCTGGCCGACGTGCTTCTTGTAGAGCTCGCTCTCGGCGAACGTGCGCAGGGCCATCACGCGCTTCGGCAGGTAGGGGTGGCTCGCCATCAGCTCGCGGTAGCGACCCACGCCGTCCTTGCCCTCCTCGTACTGCGCGAGGAACGCGTCCATGTTGAGCTCGGCATAAAGCTTCGTGGATCCGAGCGCGAGCTTCGCGAAGGTCCGCGTGGCGACGTCGAGGCTCTTGCAGCAGAGCAGCCCCGCGCGATCACACGTCACCTCGGCGCGGCGCGACCAGCTCGAGAGCGCGATCATCGCCGGCTCGACCAGCGGGCCGAGCCAGCGCGACGCCATGACCTTCAGGTAGTGCATCGCCGTCAGGTACACGACGTGGCTGTTGTGGATGTGGCCGCACTCGTGGCCGATGACGTTGCGCAGATCCTCGTCGGAGAAGTGATCGACGAGCGCCGAGTGGACCATGATGAACGAGTCGTCGTTCGTCCCGTACGTCGCGGCGTTCATGCGCGGGTCGTTGACGATGTAGACGGTGGGCGTCGTGATGCCGAGCGTCTGCGCGCACTCGGCGGCGATGCCGTGCACGCGCGGGAACTGGTTCGGCCCGACCTTCACCGCGTGGCCGAGCAGGTCGCTCTTGCCGACGGCCTTGAAGAACCGGACCGAGGCGGCGACGGCCAGCTCGACCGGCTTCATCTTGTCGAACGCGGCGCGCGTGTTCCGATCGGAGACGTACGCATACGCGTGTCCACCCCCGTCCACGCCGCCGGCGCGCTTCTCCTTGCGGTCCTCGATGAAGCCCTTGAAATCGAGCGTCCCCACTTGTGCCATGGTCCTCGAAGGTAACGGGGCGCCTCTCACGGCGCAACCGCCGCCCCGGGATCGAACCAGAAAATCAAGAGAGCTTTACACGTCCTTCACACATCGAGCATCTCGACGAGCCCACGCGCGGAGAGCGCATCGATCGCCGCGGCGCGCGCCAAGAAGCGACGGTAATCCCTGAACATCGATCGTCCACGCGGGCGCAGCTCGTAGTCCGTGATGCGCGTGATCGTGAAACGAAGCGCCGCGAAGAGCGCGGCGTCGAGGAGCGCCGCTCGCTCGTCGTCCGAGAGGGCGCGGACCGCGGAATATCCGGACGCGAGCGCGCGCGCGAGGCCTCGATCGAGCTCGTCGCCGAAGCACCACGCGAGCACCGTGACCATGAGGTCGAACGCGGCCGAGCCGCTCGACGCGCTCTCGAAATCGAGGACCGCGGCGAGCGCGCCGCCCTGGAAAAGCACGTTGTCCCGGAACAGATCGGCGTGAATCACGGGCACGGTCGGGCCGAGGTCCGACGGCGAAGAGAGACGTTCGAGCCGACGATCGAGCTCGGGGAGGACCACGCGGACGTGCCCCGGGACGTCCGTTCGTTCGTGCAGGCTCGCGAGCCGCGCCGCGAGGTCCGCGGGGCCGAAGCGCGTGACGAGCGGCTCGGCGAAGCTCGCGCCTGCGAGGTGCACACGCGCGAGCGCCTCCCCGACGGCGCGCGCGTGCGCGTCGGTCACGCCGCGCTGGCAGATGGACGCTCCGTCGATCCACGGCAAGACGATCGCGGGTTTGCCCGCGTGCTCGGCCACGAACGACCCGCTCGTGCAGGCGAGGGGCAAGGGCGCGGGCGTGGGCACGCCGTGCGTGGCGAGGTGCACGAGCAGGCGCGCCTCCTGCGCGGCGACGCCCGCGCTCGCGCCCTCGTAGATCCGCAAAAAGACCCGGCTCCCGCCTTCGATCGTGAGCTCGTAGCTCGTGTTCACGCTGCCCGCGTCGAGCCCACGCGCGCCCGTGACCACGAGGCCGAAGCGCGCGCCGAGCGCCCGGGCCTCCTCGAGCGACAGTGCCGTGAAAACACCCATGTCCGGCTGCACGGTACCAAGGCGCTGCCTCTCGCGCGCCGGGGATCCGTGCGTTATGTAAGGAAAGGAAGCACGAAGTCATGCTCGGGGGATCTGCTCCGTCGCTCGGAGCTTCGGCCCTCGAACCACCCTCGAATGCAACAGATCTACGGAAACACCACGGGCCTGAGCCCGCACGCGGTTCGATTGCTCGAGCGTATCTACCGGCGCAGGGTGCCCCTCGAGCACGTCGCCACGCCGGAGCTCGTCAAATCCCTCGCCGAGGCCTCGCACGAGACGGGCCGTCAGGTCGGCGCGCTCGTGCATCGATCGGGCGTCATCGACTACGTCATCGTCGGTGACGCGACGAAGCTCATGCTCCCCGACATCGGCCGCCTGCGCGCCGCCGAGGGGCGCTTCCGCGCGCTCCGCCTCGTCCACACGCACCTCTACAACGAGCAGCTCACGCGCGACGACATCGTCGACCTCGTGCGCCTGCGCCTCGACCTCGTGGCCGCGATCCAGCTCTCGCCCGAGGGCGAGGCGAAGACGATGGATCTCGCGTACAACACGCCGCCGTCGCCGGTCGCGGAGGGCGAAGATCCTCGAAATGGTTTGCCCTATCGGCGCGTGGATCCGCTGCCGATCGGCCGCATCGATCTCAACTTCGGCGAGCTCATCAGCGCGCTCGAGGACGAGTTCGCCCGCCGGTCGCGCATCGTCACGCACGCGAAGGACGGCCGCGCGATCCTCGTGCACGTGGCGGAGAAGTCGAAACAAGGCGCCTACGCGGAGGCCGAGGACAGCCTGCGCGAGCTCGCCGAGCTCTCGCGCACCGCGGGCGCCCTGGTCGTCGACTCGGTCGTGCAGCTCCGCGAGAAGATCGATCCGCGCCTCGTCGTGGGCAAGGGCAAGCTCGACGACATCGTCTTGCGCGCGGCCGAGCTCGACGCGACGACGCTCGTCTTCGATCGCAACCTCACGCCCTCGCAGGCCTCGGCGATCGCCAAGCACTCGGACCTCAAGGTCATCGATCGGACGCAGCTCATCCTCGACATCTTCGCGCAACGCGCCGAGTCCGCCGACGGCAAGCTCCAGGTCGAGCTCGCGCAGCTCAAGTACGCGTTGCCGCGCCTCGCGATGAAGGACGACTCGCTCTCGCGCCTCACGGGCGGCATCGGCGGGCGCGGCCCCGGCGAGACGAAGCTCGAGATCGGCCGCCGCCGCGCCAAGGAGCGCGTCTCCTTCCTCGAAGCGCAGCTCAAGAAGCTCTCGCGCCAGCGCGAGCAGCGGCGCCGCAAGCGCGCCCGCAAGGACGTGCCGATCGTGAGCATCGTCGGCTACACGAACGCGGGCAAGAGCACGCTGCTCAACACGCTCACGGGCTCGGACACGATCGCGGAGAACAAGCTCTTCGCCACGCTCGACACGCGCTCGCGCCGCATCCGCTTCCCGGAGGAGCGCGAGGTGATCCTCACGGACACCGTGGGCTTCATCCGCGAGCTGCCGAAGGACCTCTTCGCCGCGTTCCGCGCGACGTTCGAGGAGGCGGCCGACGCGGACCTGATCCTGCACGTCGTCGACGCGAGCGACCCGGCGTACGACCAGCACATCGCGACGACCGAGGAGCTGCTCGGCGAGCTCGGGCTCTCGTCGATCCCGCGGATCCTGGTCTTCAACAAGGTCGACCTCGTCGAGAAGGGTGAGGCGAAGAGGCTGCTCTTCGGCCACAAGGGCGCCGTGCTCGTGTCCGCGACGAGCCGCGAGACGACACGCGCGTTGCTCGCGACGATCGCCGATCGACTGAAGGATCGCTGGGAGCAGGCGAGGACGGTGCCGGCCTACGACGTGGAGGAGGACGCGGCGTCGGAGGAAGCTCCGGGCAACGAGGCCGCGGAGGGCGAGTCGGCCGAGCCAGAGGCGACGTCGCTGACCACGCTCGCCGAGCTCACGTCGGGGAAGCGATACCGGCGGACGACGCTGCGGGTTTGAAGGGAAAAACGCGGGGGGCTCGCTCAACTCGTCCGAGCGCAGCCCCCGCGCGTCAACAACTCACGGCTGGCACTCGTTGTTGAGGCACTGGTTGGAGATGCACTCGTCGTTCGTCGTGCACTGCGAACCGGCGATCTTGAGGCACGTCGTCGCGTCGCTGCACGCCTCGCCTGCGCCGCAGGCCGGATCGGGCGTGTTCGCAGGGACCGGCGTGCACATGCCCACCGTGCCCGCGACGTTGCACGCGAGGCAGAGGCCGTCGCACGTGCTGTTGCAGCAGACGCCGTCCGTGCAGAAGCCGCTCTGACAGGCGTTCGACATCACGCAGGCGGCGCCGTTCGTCGCCTTGGGCGCGCACATGCCGCCGTCGCAGTACGCGTCGGCCGCGCAGTCGCCGTCCACCGCGCAGACCGTGTTGCAGGCGGTCGCGCCGCACGCGTAGGGCGCGCATGCGACGTCGTCGTTCGCCTGGCACGTGCCTGCGCCGTCGCAGGTGTCGGGCCCGTTCGCGACGCCGTTCGCGCAGGACTGCGTGGCGTCTCCGCACGTCGTCCCCGCGGCCTCGTCGGTGACCTCTTCGGCGCCTGCGCCGTCGCACGTGTGCTGCTTGCAGTCGCCCGCCGCCTCGTTCGAGGAGGGCGAGCCTTGCGGCGCCGGATCCTCGGCGCAGTTCTGGTTCGCGTCGCAGATCGCGGCCACGCACGGGCCCGAGGGCGCGGGACAATCGAGCGCGGGATCCACACACGATCCCATGCTGCCACCCGCGCCGCCCATGCCGCCGGAGCCACCCACGCCGCCTTGGCCGCCCTGACCGCCCTGACCGCCCTGACCGCCGGAGCCACCCACGCCGCCTTGGCCGCCCTGGCCGCCCGTGCCACCGGCGCCGCCCGCGCCGCCTTCGCCGACCGGGATCTTCTCCCGATCGACCGACGCGACGAGCTCGCAGCCCGTGCCGACGGAGAGGGCAAAACCCGTGGCGAGCGCGAGTTTTGCCCAGGTTCGAGTGCTCCGTGCCTTCATGGCGCTCGCTCGATCAGAACTTGAACGACACGACGCCGCCGCCGCCCGTCGGGCCCACGAAGGGCGCGACGATCGGCTTGTAGAGCTTCGTCGTGGCCGTCTGCTGCGCGGGCTTGTCGTCGCCGCCGAAGAGCAGCACCGCGCCCGTCACGCCGAACGTGAGGGCCACGGCGAACGACATGTCCGCGATGAGCGCGTTGCGATCGGTCCTGTCGGCGTTGTCGACCGTCGGGTCCGATTCGAAGTCGCTCTTCGCGCTGAGCGCCGAGACGCCGAAGATCGTGCCGACGACCGCGCCCACGCCCGCGAGGCCGAGCGTCACGTACGCCGGGACGTACGACTTCGGCGGCGGCGGCGGGACGGCCGGCTCGGGCGGCGGAGGCGGCGGAGGCGGCGGAGGCGGCGGAGGCGGCGGAGGCGGCGGCTCGGCTTCGAGCGCCGGCGCCGGGAGCTCCTTCGTCTCACCGAAGGCGACGTCGACCTCTTGCGGCTGCGACGTGATGAAGCCCTTGGCCGAGTACACGAGCGTGTGCTTGCCCGGATCGAGCTTCATCTCGCCGGCGGGCACGGGCTCCTTGCCATCGACCGCGACCATGAGGCCCTGCGCCGTCTCCGGCGTCGTGGCGAACTTGACCGTCGCGGGCGTCTTCTGCAGCGCCTCGATCCGGCCCTTCGCCTCGTTGACGCGGTCCTCCCACTTCTTGGGATCGAACTTCTTCTTCTTGTCGGCGGTCTGCTCGTCGATCGCCGCGATGAAGCCCTGGTAGGCCGCGACGGCCTCCTGCACCTTGTTGAGCTTCTCGAGCGCGACCGCGGCCTTGAACTTCGCGTTGAGGCCCGGCAGCGTGTCGTCCGCGCCCTTGTACGCGTCGTACGCGGCCTGGTACTCGCCCTTCTCGAAGGCGGCGTCGCCGTCCTTCATGAGCTTCGTGGCGAGGTCCCTCTTCTGCTTCTCGGTCAGAGGCTTCGCTGGCTTCGCGTCCTTCGCGGGAGCGGCGGCGGCCTTCGCGTCCTTCGCGGGAGCGGCGGCGGCGGCCTTCGCGTCTTTCGCGGGCGCTGCGGGCGCGGCGGCAGGAGCCTTGGCCTGCGCGAACGCCGCCGGAGACGCCGTGAGCGCCAACAGACTCGTGAGCACTGCTGCCGTGTGCAACGACGTCAGCCGGCCCGAACTCGATCGCATATCTAAGCCCTCCTCACTCGTCTCTGCTTGGAACTCTGAGTTTCGCTGAGATAACTCCCGCGGCCCGCGCGACACAAGAGGTTTGAGCAGCCCTGGACGCATGGTCCGTGGCCTTTCCACCAGGCGGGTGCGTCAGGGCTCCTCGCCCCGATCGATCCATTCGGGAAAACGAAGCCTCGCTTCCACGGCAAACCCCTTCACGGCCTCGGCCATCCGCGCCGCGCGTTCGCCTCGGGGGAGCCGCTCCCGCAGGCCCGCGAGGGCCTCGAGGAACCGCGCGAACCTCGGATCCGCGAAGAGCGCTTCGAGGTCCTCGCGGATGCGCCGCAGCGCCCCCGGGCTCGTGCCGCCGGTCGCGAACGTCATCGTGAGGCCCGCGGCGCGCACGACCGCCGGGTTCACGAACGTCGACAGCTCGGGCCTGTCGAGCGTGCACACGAGCCGCCCCTCCACGAGCCCGCGGGCGTGAAACGGCGCGGCGCGGCCGTCCTCCGTGGTCGCCACGTACACGATCACCTTGCCGTCGATGTCGGCCGCGGAGGCCTCGCGCCGCTCGAGCGTGACCCGCCCCTCGGCCGCGAGCCGCGTGATCGCCGGATCGACCTCCCCCGACGCGACGACCACGACCCGCGCCCCCGCCTCGAGCAGCCGCTCGACCTTGGACACGACCTCGACGCTCGCGCCGACGACGAGCGCCTCGCGCCCCTGAACATCCACTTCCACCGGCAAGTACCGCACGAGGTCCCGTTTACCACACCTCCCGGTTGTACAAGCTTGGTTCAACCTTTGCGCAATCTTAATAATTTCCGACTTGACACTGGAGGGTGCGTGCCTTCAGCCTTTGTATAACGTTGACGAGACGCGAGTATGTTTGTCTAGTGTTCAGGTGGGGGCAGGGAGGTCGGTCGTGGAGATGAGCGTGACGATGCCGGCGGCGATTGCAGACACGCCCGAGCGGATCCCGGGCGCCGCGTTCCGAGCTGCGGCGGCCCTGCACCTGCAGCGGAGCCCGAGCCTGTCGCGAGAGGCCCTCGCGCGTGAGCTGCGCGAGCGGCTCGCCGGGCGCGGGATCCGCTACCACCTGCGCACGCTGAAGCGGCAGCTCTCGGGCTCCGTGGCGACGGTGCCGCCCGAGGTGGAGCGCGCGCTGCGCGAGGTGATCGCGGACGCCGGCGGCGAGGACGCCGTCACCGCGATCGAGCAGGCCCTCGCCGAGGCCGGGCTCTCCGGCGCGTCCGCGGCGACGACGCCGACGTACATCGCCTGCGAGCGGATGTTGCCCCTCGCGCAGCTCTGGCTCTACCTGCACCCCGAGCGATCGAAGCGCGCGCTCGCCTTCCGCCTGCGCGAGGAGCTCGAGCAGATCGGGATCCGCCTCAACGTCGATTCGCTGCAGAGCATCCTCGCCGGCAAGCAGCGCCTCGTCCGGCGCGAGATCCAGGACGCGCTCTTCTCGCTGCTCTGCCACGACGGGGTGACGTCGCCGGCCGACGCCGAGGCGCGGATCGAGAGCATGTCGCGCGAGATCCGCGGCGCGCAGGAGGGCCGCGCCTTCGAGAACGCGCGCCGGATCCACGAGCTCGCGAAGGCCTGGAAGATCGAGCGCAAGGAGCCGTCGTCACGCAGGCTCGCGATCCTGCTGAAGCAGAGGCTCGCCGAGCGAGGCATCGTGATCGGGCTGCCGCACGTCCAGAAGCTCGTCGACGGCCGCGCGCGTCGCGTGAGGCGCTCGATGTCGAGCGCGATCGAGTCGATCCTGCGCGCAGACACGGCGACGAGCGCGTCCCAGGACCTCGAGACGAAGGCCCCGCCGCCGGCCGGCGCCGAGCTCGATCTCGCGTGGGTCAAGGCCGCGCCCATCGCGGAGCTCGCCCGCAAATACGTGGTCACGCACCCGGGCATGACCATGCGCAAGCTCGCGATCCAGATCTCGCGCGAGGTCGAGGCGCTCGGCTACACGACGAGCCCGAACACGATCCAGCCGATCCTCGGTGGTCACAAGAAGCGGACGCGCGGCTTTATTTACCGCGCCCTCTTGCACCTCGACGGCGCCCCGGCGACACGCGTGCCGAACGAGCACGTCTTCGGAGCAGCGGCGCGCGACGAACGCGCAGCCGAGCCGCCACCCTCGTCGGATCCACCTGCGGACTCCGAGGTGCGCCCAAGGAGCGGCCTCGCCCCAAAAGCACCGCGCCCTGATTCGGCGCTGCAGAGGCCGCGGTCCGAGAGCTCGCTCTCGGCCTCGGCGCAGTCGCCGTTCGGGGCATATCGCGCGGCCATTCAGCGGTATCAGGTGCTCGATCGCGAGGCCGAGCTCGAGCTCGCCTGGCGTTATCGGCGCGAGGGAGATCATGCGGCAGGGAACGCGCTCGTGGAGAGCCACCTGCAGTTCGTGGTGAAGGTGGCCTCGCAGTACCGGGGCTACGGGATGCAGCTCGCGGACCTCGTGGAGGAGGGCAACCTCGGCCTCCTGGAGGCGGTGCGGCGCTTCGAGCCGTCGCGCAACCTGCGCTTCAAGACGTACGCGATCTACTGGATCCGCGCCTATATCGTGGACCACCTGCTCCGCGAGTGGAGCATCGTCGGCGGCGGGACGGGGGCGCTCGTGTCGAGGACGTTCTTCCGGCTGCGGCGCGAGCGGGCGAAGCTCGAGATGCAGCTCGGCGAGGGCGACGCGTCGATCGACGCGCTGCTCGCGACCCGGTTCCAGACGACGGAGGACTCGATCCGCTCGATGTCGCAGAGGGTCGGGGCGCGCGACGCGTCGCTCGACGCGCAGTCGCACGCGGATGGAGGGCCCACGCTGCTGGAGACGCTCCGGGATCCGTCGTCGGATCCGGAGCACCTCACGGCGAGCGCGGAGCGCGACGCGTTCGTGCGCGGCGTGGTGGGCCGGGTGTGGAAGGCGCTCGATCCACGAGAGCGGCTGATCGTGGAGGAGCGGCTGCTCTCCGAGGACGACGAGGTGAGCCTCGCGGATCTCGGCCGCCGCCTCGGCGTCTCACGCGAGCGCGTGCGCCAGCTCGAGGCCCGCACGAAGTCGAAGCTGCGCAGCGCGTTCGAGGCCGTCGTGCGGGGAGGCGACGAGGCCGCCGAAGCGCCCCACAGGATGGAACGAGAGCCCGAGATCGCGGCGCTCTGCGCCTGAGCGCGCTCCCAACCGACCTTCCTTTTTTCAAGGCTTCTTCTCGGGAGGCGGCGGGTTCGGCGGGGTGAACACCTGCGTCCGGAACGCGAGCTTCCGATCCGCGTCGCCGATCCGCGCGACGAAGAGACCCACGAACGAGCCGAAGAGCGAGTCGCCCGGGCCGATCGCGGCCGAGCCCTTCGGGCGCGTCACCCAGCGCTTGATGCGCTCCTGCGTCTCCTGGCTGATCGGGTTCACCTCGACGAGCGCGGCCACGAAATAACGGCCCGCGTCGTCGAGCTGCGAGCGCTCGATCAAGCGAAGCTTCCGGGCCTCGGCGCACTGGCGCAGCACGCCCTCGATGTTGACGGCGACGGTGTCGACGAGGCCTCCGGGCTGCGTGATCTGCACGCGGAACACCTCGTCCCAGAGATCGTAGACGACGCGGCAGGTCTTCGCCGTGAGCGCGACGGGCTCGGCGCCGCCCTCGCGGAAGATCCAGGCGCGGAGCACGATCACCGTGGGCAGGCCGCTCGAGAGCTTCTTCTGGATCTCGGCGTCGACCACGTCGCGGAACGCCACGCTGATCACCGCCTGCTTGGCCTCGAGCGCGAAGGTCGCGCTCCTCGACGGCAGCGACGCCGGCGTCTTCGGCGGCTCCGCGCGCGCGGTCTCTGCCCGGGCGAAGAGGGCGGCGAGGGCCAGCGCGAAGAGCGCCGCCCGCCGCGTCATTTGCGTTCCCCGTTGCGCGCGGCCACGAGCCCGAGCACGTTCGAGAACGCGAGCGAGACGCCGCCGAGCTTCGTGTCGAGGCGCAAGCCGAGGTTGCCCGTGACGTCGACGGGCAGGCGCGACCAGCCCTCGTAACCCGTCGGCGGGTTCGTGATCTCGCGATGCGTGGCCACCGCGTAGAGGCCCGCCGAGGCGAAGAGGTCCACGCCGTAGACCGACTCGCGCCCCGTGTAGAGCGGGATGCGGTACTCGCCCTCGATCTTCGCGGCGAGATCGCCGTAACGGACCTCGATGATGTCCGTGCCGAGCAGGTTCGGCGGCTGCCTGCGATCGGGCGCCAGCGCGAGCAGGCGATCGGGCAAGAGGTCGGTGAAATCTCCGACGTAGAACTGCTCGAAGAAGGGCGCGTCGCCCGCGATCGCGCCGGCGTACACGTCGAAGCGCACGACGTGCCGCCACGGCAGCCGCCACCAGCGCCGGAGCGTCGCCTCGAACTTCTGGAAGCTGTAATCACTGCCCGGCAGCCCCACCGTCACGGAGGCCTGCGCGAGCGTGCCACGCGCGGTCAGGAACGGCGCGTCGCGCGTGTCGTACGTGAGCGTGCCGCGCACCGTGGAGAGCACGCTGCGGCCCGGCTGGATCGAAAAGTCGATCGGCTCGCGCGAGAGGCCGCGCATGTGCGAGGCCGCGACGGGCACGGTCGCGTCGATCTGCTCGAGGTGGTAGTCGAACGCGAAGGACGAGGAGACGCCGAGATCGTGGCCCGTCCCGACCGTGGCGCCGAAGCGGCGATAGGCCACGACGGCGTAGTCCGTCACCTCGCGTTGCGCGATCTGCGGCGCTTCGAAGAGGACCTCGCGGTTGCCGAAGAAGTCGCGCGCGTCGTTGTAGAGCACGGTGAGCGCGGCCGACCAGCCCGTCCCGACGAACGAGGGATCCACGAAGCTCGTGCGCAACGCGTACTGATCGGCGGCGAGCGCGACGCCCGCGCCGAGGGTGATGCCCGTGCCCGCGAGGTTCGTCTCGGCCACCTGCACGCCGAGGAAGGCCGAGAGCGGGCGGGCGTTGCCGGCCGTGTCCTCGTCCGCGGCGACGCCGGCCCACAGGTTCTGCACGACGAGCGTGTTGCGCTCGACGACCTCGATGATGAGCACGGCCGCCCCGCGCCGCGATCCCTTGCGCAGGCTGAGATCCACCTGCGCGAAAAACCCCGTCCCGAGCAGCCGGTAGCGCGTGAGCTCGAGCTCCGGGTCGTCCACGTCGAGCAGATCCCCCGCGCGGAACTTCACGTAGCGCAGCACGACGCGCCCCGCGGTGCGGACGTTGCCGCGCAGCTCGATCCCTTCGAGCGTGTACCGGAGGCGCGCCCGCTGCGGCGCCTCGGGAGCAGCCGTCGCGCTCGCGGGAGGATCGGCCGCCACGGCGAGCGAGGGCGTCGCCGCCGTGATCACGAGCGCAGCGATGAAGACGAGCGAACGCGCGCTCACTTCACCTTGGGGATGTACTGCGGGATGACGAAGTACACGAGCTTGATCCCGTTCTTGCCGCCGAGGACCTGGCCCTCGGGCGTGCGCACGCGGATCAAGGCGCGCATCACGAGCAAGGTCGCGGGCTTGATCGTGGTGTTCTCGGCGTGGACGCGGAAGCTCACCGGCGCGTCGCCCTGCAGCGCGTAGAACGTGCTCTCCGTGCGGCTCGCGTAGGGCAGGGGCATCGCCGGGCTCTCGAGCGTCTCGATCTTCGTGATGAGCGTGCTCGCGTCGAAGGGCGCCATCCCCTGATCGACCGGCGGGTTCTGGTAGGCGAGGTCCGGCACGCCGTCGCCCGTGCAATCCACGCCGCCGTCGCAGGCGTAGTTCTCGTGCGCCGTGGTCACGTCGTGCAGGCCCGAGCCCGCGAGCAGGCCGAGCAGCCGCACGATCTCCGTCGACACCGAGCCGCTGCCCACGTCCGTCTTCGGCACGAGCGGGTAGTCTTTCCCGCCAAACGCGGGGTCGTGGTAGAGGCTGCCCGTCTTCGTGGCGAGGTCCGTGAGGTCGGCCCGCGCCGCGCCCGGGCTGCCCGTCGCGACGGGCACGCCGACGACCTTCGCGTTGATCGTGTTCAGCGCGCTCACCGCGTCGCCGTACGTCTTCACGGTCCCGCCCACCTTCGCGCCGTCGTACTGGTTCACGGCGTTTGGCCCGTTGTGGAACGCGGCGTCCGTGACGAGCACGAAGATCGGCAGCGACTCGGGCCGGAAGCAGGGCGCGCCGAAATGGCCCGCGAGCGGGCAGGTGTAGTGCGGGTAGTTCCAGATCCCGCCGATCGTGAGCGCGTAGTTGTTCGGGTTCGTCGCCGCGAGCCAGAGCGCCTGCGTCGTGCCCTCCGGCGCGTCGCCGCCGCCCCCGGCCGTGAGCGTGCCGAGGATCTGCTTCGTCGCGGCCGGCGCCGTGTACTTCTGCCCGTCGAACACGGGCGGCGCGACGTCCCCGGCGATCGTTTGAGCACCAACCTGGAAGCGGTACCGATAGAGGGCATCCCCGTCCTGCCCGTACGGGAGCCAAGGCACGTCGCGCACCTCGCCCACGCCGATCCACGCGTCGCCGATCGCCGGGATCGGCGGGCTCGCGGCCGGGTCGCCGTTCAGGATCGTCGGGATGATCTCGGTGTCGATCGACGTCTTGAGGTTGTCGATCGCGGGCTGCATCGACGCCGTCGTGTCGATGAGGAAGTAGATGTCGGCCTTGGCGACGCCGGTCGAGAAGGTGAAGTCCTTGCTCTGCGGGCCGCCCTGGTACGGCAGGACGAAGTAGAGCCCCGCGTCCGCGGGGACCGAGCCCTTCTCCGTCGGGCTCGAGCCTGCCGCGATCTCCACGAGATCGATGACGCCATCCTCGTCGCAGTCGATGCGCACGCGGCAGCCCTTCGTGCCGTCCGCGTCGTAGCTCGACTCCTGCGTATCCGAGACGCCGTCGTTGTCGCTGTCGAGGTCCCGCACGTCGGGATCGCCGTCGCCGTCGGAGTCCGCGAGCGGATCACAGGCGTCGTCGCGGGTCTGTCCAGGCTCGTCCGGGAGCAGGAAGGGGTTCGCTGCTTCGTCCGCGTCGAGCACGCCGTCGTCGTCGCTGTCGTTGTCGAGCGCGTCGGGCGTGCCGTCCTCGTCGGTGTCCTTGTCCGGGCCGAGCTCGAGGAAATCGGCGATGAGGTCCTTGTCCTTGTCGGTCGGATCGCCGCACGTCCCGCCCGAGTCCACGAAGAGCGAGCCGCCTTCGCCGCCCGCGCCCGCGCCGGACGAGGACGACGACGCGCCGCCGCTCGCGCCCGCGCCGTTCGGCGTGATGCCGGAGTCGGGCGAGCAGGCCAGCGGGATCGAGGCGGCGGTCGCGAGCAGCGAGAGCCCGAGGCCGAAGGAGCGCAAGCGGGGGAGCTTCATCGTGCACCTGTGCCGGCAGAAGGCAGAAGGAAGGAGCAGAGCGCCGGCTCAGGGTATCACGTCGGCCCGCCGTTCCCTCAGTCGCCTCGCCCGCGCGTGGTTCTCTTCGTGCTGGGCCTCTTCCTCGGCCGCGCCCTCGTCCACCACCCCGCGCGGCTCGGACGCGAACCTCTGCCGCGAGCGCCGCCGGAGCGGCTCCCTGCCGCGCGCGCCCGTCGCCTCGTCCTTCGGCGGCAGCGGCGCCGCGTCGAGCGCCACGAGGTCCGCTTCGGCCACGGACGGCTCGTCGAGGTGCTTCGTCGCCCGCACGAGCAGGCTCCGCACCTCGGCGCGTAGGGCGGCGTCCCGCGTCCACCCGGGGCGCGCCTGCGCCACGATGGCCCGCGCGAGCAAGAGCTCGGCCCGACCCCGCACGTCGTCGGGGATCCACGTCGCGAGCGCGGGCTCTGCGGCCGCCGCGAGCGCGCGCCGGAGCGCGTTGATCCGCCTCGGCCCGAAGCGCGCGGCGTCCTCGGTCGCGCACGTCGAGAGCCGCGCGAGCCTCTGCGCCACGAGCCGCGCGGCGTGCCCCACCGGCTCGCCCTCGCAGGTGGGCAGAGGCCGCGCGCGATCCAGCGCGCGGAGCACGGCCGCGAGGCAGGCGCCGGCCGCGATCACGGTGGCCACCACGATCGCGACCTCGAGGTGCGAGCGCGGCAGCCACCCCGTCGTGACCGCGATGAACGCGGCGCTCGCGGCGAGCACGAGCCCCGTGCACCCGAGCGCGCCTTGCGTGTGCGCCGCGCGCCGCGCGGGTGCTTGCCGCACGATGCGCCCTCCGCTCGGCAGGCGCTTCATCACGCGTGACGCGGCTTGATGCAGCCCGACCGACAAGGGTCCGAGCTCCAGCTTCGGAGGCTCACGGAAGGGGGATTGCGGCGCCCCCGCGGGCCGAAAGCCGGTCATCGCAGACCGACACTACCAGACCCGCGGCCTCTTCCGGCAGCATGGTCGAGCCTCACGTCGCGTCTGTCAGCGAGGCTCGGATCGTTTCGCTTTTTCCTCGTGCCCGCTCGTGCCCGCGCGCGCCGCGAGCACCTGCACGACCTCGCGCATCGCGACGCCTCGCGACGCGAGCCCCACGAGCACGTGGTACACGAGATCCGCGGCCTCGCTCGCCACGCGCCCGTCGTCCTCGCCCTCGATCGCGCGGACGAGCTCGTCCGCTTCCTCGCGGATCTTCGCGCCGATCTTCGCCGGCCCTCCGTCGAGCAGCGAGCGCGTGTAACTCCTCTCCGCGCTCGACGTGCGCCGCGCCTCGATCTCGCGCTCGAGCACCTCGAGGAACGCCGCGGCGTCCACGCCGGTCTCCGCGGCGCCCCCGCCCTCGCCCACGCGGCGGAAGAAACACGCGGGTTTGCCCGTGTGGCACGTCGGCCCTTTTGGATCGACGAGCACGAGCAGCGCGTCGGCGTCGCAGTCCGCGACGATCGCCGCGACGGCGAGCGTGTTTCCGCTCGTCTCGCCCTTCTCCCAGAGCGCGCCGCGGGATCGGCTGAAGAACGTCGCTCGCCCGGTCTCGATCGTCCGTTCGAGGGCTGCGCGGTTCATGTACGCGAGCATGCGCACCTGCCCCGTGAGCCTGTCCTGCACGATCGCGGGGATCAGCCCCGCCTCGCCCCAGGCGAGCTCCACGTGTCAGCTCTCCTCGGACGGCGGCGGCTCGGAAGAGCGCTCTTCCTCCACCGGCTTCTTCTTCTTCTTCTTTTTCTTGGTCGCGACCACCTTCGGCGCCTCGTCTTCGTCCTCGTCCTCGTCCTCGTCCTCGTCGGCGACCTTGCTCTCGGACTTGTCCTCGTCGGCTTCGTCGTCGACGATCGTCGGCAGCGGGATCGCCATCGCGGCCTCGGGGTGGGCGAGCGCGGCCTGGTGATACACCGAGAACGCGAACGCCGCCGCGACGCCCGTGCCGAGCGCCACCGCCTGGGACGTCGAGAGCTGGATCGTCTCCGATGTGCCGAACGACTCGGGCCGGAGCGCGAAGAAGAGCACGACGGCCGGCACGAACGCGAGCACCTGCGTCAGGCGGCGCATCGTCGGGTTCTCGACCATCTTCGAGACGCCGACCACGTAACCCACGCCGAAGAGCACGAAGGCGAGCGGGATGAGGATGTGCTCCGGCAGCGAGGGCGGGATCCAGCCGCGCTCGTCGTCCGCGCGCAGCATCTCCAGCGAGAAGCGCCCGACGCCGTAGGCGAACGTGAAGATCAGAAAGATTTGACCCCGAAACTTCTGGTACCGCCGCGAGACGAGCAGGAGCACGAGCAGCGACACGCCCACGAGCGACTCGTAGATCTGCGTCGGGTGCACCGGGAGCGACGCCGTCGCGTCGTCCTCGATGAGGTGCTTCTTCACGTGCTGGATCCACGCCGGCGAGCCGCCGGGCGCGCCGGTCGGGGTCGGGATCAGCGAAGGATCCCAGCGCGGGAACGTGCCGAGCTTCTGCAGCCACGCGGGCGCCGTCTTCGAGAGCGTATGGCCGAAGTCGCAGCCGAAGAGGTAACAGCCGACGCGCGTGATCATCAGGCCCGAGGCCAGGCTCGGCACCGCCACGTCGGCCCACGGCAAGAGCGGGATCCCGTGCCGCCGCAGGAACACGAGCGATCCGATGAACCCGCCGAGGAAGCCGCCGTACGCCACGAGCCCGCCCTTGCGCACGTCGAGCATCGCGCCGAGCGACTCGAACTCGCCGAGGTTCGTGACGATGTACAGGATGCGCGAGCCCACCACCGCGGCCACGGCCGTGACCACGTAGTTGTTCGCCATCAGCTCCTTCGGCAGGCCATCACGCTCCGCGAGCCCGAGCGTCAAGTACCAGCCCACGACGAGCGACAGGCCGAGCATGACGCCGTAGCTGTAGATGGGCAGCGGGCCCACGGGCACCGTCGTCTCGCGAAACACGAACCCGGCGGCGCCGAGGGCCAGCGCCGCGCCGCCCGCGCCGATCGCGAACGACCTGTTCTTCGTCACGAGCTGGTAGATCGCGACGATCGCCGCGACCCCCGCGAGCGCGCAGAGGACCCAGAGGAGGGGCAGCGTCGTGCTCGGGAGCGGCACGCGAAACAGGATCGGATGCATGGCCGCCCTTCCTTACGCTTGCCCCAAGGGCCGGGCAAGCGTCGCCGCCGATCGCGGCCCTTTTGGTGGAGCCCCACCTGCTGCTACGATGCCGCCGTGCTCAGACGAGCGACCACGTTCGGCGCGTGCGCCCTCCTCTCGCTCACGCTCGTTTCGTGTGTGCCCGAAGGGCCTCCCACGACGGCCGACGCCGGCGCCGCGCAGCCCGCCCGTCCGGCCTCCACGCGCCCACAAACCAAGGCTCCGTCCGCTCCCCTGGTCCCGCCCGGCCCGCCGATCACCGCGCCCTGGGAGGACACCTTCGACCGCGCCGAGCTCGGCGAGGACTGGAACGCGCTCTCGCCCGGCTGGCGCATCGACGGCGGCAAGCTCTGCGGCAAGAACGCGCGAAACCGCGGCGTCTGGCTGCGCCGCAGGTTGCCCGTGAACGCGCGCATCGAGTTCGACGCCTACGCCGAGAGCCCGATCGGCGACCTCAAGGTCGAGCTCTGGGGCGACGGGCAGAGCGGCGCCACGAGCACGTCGTACACGAACGCCACGAGTTACCTCGCGATCTTCGGCGGCTGGCGCAACTCGAAGCACGTCCTCGCGCGCATCGACGAGCACGGCGACGACCGGCTCGAGATCGACGTCGACCCGAAGAGCGACGACGAGCGCGAGCGCCCCGTCTCCGCGGGGCAATCCTATCGGTTCAAGATCGAGCGCGCGGACGGCAAGACGATCGTGTGGTCGATCAACGGCGTCGAGTACTTCACGTTCACCGATCCGGAGCCGCTCGCGGGCCCTGGGCACGAGCATTTCGGCTTCAACGACTGGGAAGTCCCGGTCTGCTTCGACAACCTGAAGGTGACGCCGCTCTGACCGCATGGAACACGCCGAGGTCGAACGAGCCCTGGAGGATCTCGACAGCCGACTCGAGCGGGTGCGGGCGCTCTACGAGCAGTACTTCCTCGGCATCGAGAAGCTCGAGCCCCTCGTCCCGCGCAAGGAGCTCGAGCGGCGCATCATGCTCCTGCGCCGCGCGCAGATCCGGAACACGGCGCTGCGCTTCAAGTTCCAGACGCTGATCCAGCGCTACAACACCTTCCAGCAGTACTGGGGCCGCGTCGCGCGCGAGATCGAGAACGGCACCTACCAGCGCGACGTGCTCCGCGCGGCCGCGCGCTTCGGCGCGAAAGACGCGCTCACGATCCTCGGCAAGAAGCAAAAAGAGAAGTACACGAAGCTCGCCGCCGCGCAGGAAGAGCGCCGCGCCCGCATCCGCAAAGAGGCGCTCACGATCGACGAGGAGATGCTCGCCGACGAGGACCTGCTCGCCGACGACGCCGAGGAGCTCACGGACGAAGAGCTCGCCGACGACGCGCTCGAGATCACGACCGCAGAGCCTCCGCCCGCGAGAGCCGCGCCGCCGCCGCCCCCTCTGCCCCCGAAGCCCGCCGCGCCGCCGCCGCCGCCCGTCGGAAGGCCGCCGCCGCCGCCACCCGCGCCCAGCCGACCGGCCGCACCACCACCGCCGCCGCCGCCCGCGGGCAAACCGGCCGCGCCGCCGCCTCCCGTGCCCGCGAAGAAGCCCGAGCCCGTGCCGCTCATGATGATGATGCGCCGCCCCGTCGAGGCGCCGTCCGCGGCCAAACCCGTGGAAATGAAGCCCGCCGAGGCTCTGCCGCCGGCCGAAACGCCGGCCGCGCGACGTCCGCAGCCGTCCTCGCCCGACCTCGGCAAGCGCCGCGTCGCCGAGCTCGCGGCCCAGGCCAAGCAAGGCAAAGCGGCCATGGCGGGGCCGGCCTCTGCGCGCCCGCTCGACCTCGATTTCGACCTCGACGCCCGCGAGCCGAAAGCGCCTCCCTCGCGACGCCGGCCTTCGAGCACACGCACGCGGGCCGTCCAGATCCCGACCGTCTCCGACGAACCCGCGCCGAGCGTGGCGGCGCCGTCCTCGCGTCGAAAGAGCAGCCGCAACATGCGCGCGGTCGTCGCGCCGCCGCCGCCCGAGCCCCCGGCCGAAGCGCCGCCGCCGCCTCCGGAGGCCTCGGCCTCACCCGAGCCGCGCCCGCAGCCTGGACCTCGCCCCGCGCCGCAGCGTCCTCGCCCGCCCCAGGGTTCGTCCGAGGACCTCTCCGACGCGCGGATCCGCCAGATTTACGCGCAATACGTCGAGGCCAAGCGCGCGGCGAAGGAGTCGACCGCGGGCGTCACCTACGAGGGGCTCGCCAAGCAGCTCCGCCAGCAGGCCGAGAAGCTCAAGGCCTCCCACCCGCAGAAATCGGTCGACTACAGCGTGGTGATGAAGGACGGCAAACCCACGCTCAAGCCGATCCTTCGTTAGAGCCACCATCGCTGGAGCTCAAACGATCGACCCGACGCGCTCGGGGGAGCGTCCTTCGGGGCGGCTTCTGATTTCGGGGTTTCGGAGGAAAAAAGGAGGGGGAGTCGAGGCGGGATCTCGGCCGATCTGTCTGTCTACCGGTGCGCTGCACCTCGCGTCGGCGCGGCGGCCCGCCTGGGGGCGGGCGGCGCGAACGAGTCGTCTTCGCAGTACAGGATCGCGCAAGCCGTCCGGTCGGACTCGCGCATCCTGCTGCATAACTCCCCGAGGTCCTCGTCGCTGTCGACGACGTCGGCCTGCTGGGGTTGGGACGACCCGTCTTCGTAGTCGATGTTGTCGAGTGCGACCCACCGCCCCCGATATTCGTCGGAGCGGCACATGTCGAGCCACGTCATCCGCATGGCTCCGCGGCGTCTACTGCCCATTGCCCGTGAACGACCTTCTCCTCTGCCGCTCGGCATCGGCGCCGACTTTGGCTGCGATGTGCAGCTCGTCGCCTTTGACACGCTGCGCCGAACCGGCGAACAGAGGCTTTTGCCGAGCGTCATCGCTCGCAAGATCCATCTAGCACCCGCGTCGAACGGGCGTCAAGCGCGTCAAAACGCGGCGACACGAGGGCGAATTCCTACCTAGGGCCGGCCGACGTGCCTGTCGAGGGAGGGGGAGGTGATGGGGGAGGGGCGCGCCCTTGCCGCTACTTGCACTTCGTCGGGAGCGCGTTTTTTCCGCTGCTCGCGCCGATCGCCGCCGCTTGATCCGCGATGGGCTTGGCCGCGCAACCCTTGGCCCTCACCTCACGCGCGGCCGAAGCGTCGATCGCCGAGAGCGCCTTGCTCCGCTTGGGCCCGGTGCACGAGCGATACTGGCTGATCGCGAGCGACGTGTTGCCGCCGTACGCGTACGCGATGGCCGCGTCGCAGGCCTTGTCGGCCGCGGGGTCGACCTTCGGGGCGGTGCTGCCGCCGCCCGCGGTCGTGGTCGGGGTGCCGGTGGTCGATCCGGTGTTCGATCCCGTGGTTTGTCCGGACTGCGCCGAACCTCCGGCCGACGAGGCCGTCCCCGCGACGCCCGCGCTGTCGGCGGGGTTCGGCGTCGGATCCGAGGCGACCACGACGGTCGTGGGGGCCGCGGACGGCATGAGGAGCACCTCGCCGTCGCCGTCCGAGCTCTTGCCTCGTGTCGCGACGATCGCGATCACGATGCCGAGCACCACGAGCACGCCGATGCCCGCGATGATCGGCATCGGGCTGCTCTTTTGTTGCTGCCTCGCGCCGATCGGCGGCGGGGGCGGGGGCGCGGGGTAGGCCGGTCCGCCCATCGGCATCGGCGCGTGACCGTGCTGCGGCGGCATCTGCATCGCGGGCATCGGGCCGGGCGTGACCGCGGCGGCGCTTGGCCCCGTGTCGACCATCGTTCGACCCCCGGGCGCGCTCGGCGCTCCCTGCGCGAAGAGCGGCTCGCCGATCTGCGTCCCGCCGGGACGCGCCGGCATCGGGCCGCTCGGCATGCCTTGCATCTGCCCGCTCGGCATGCCGTATTGCCCGCTCGGCATGCCGTATTGCCCGCTCGGCATGCCTTGCATCTGCCCGCTCGGCATGCCGTATTGCCCGCTCGGCATGCCCGGCATGCCCGCGACCTGCTGCTGACCCGTCGCACCTGCGACGAGCGACGCGCGCCCTGCGCCGATCGAGAGCTCCTCGTAGAACTCGCGCACGGACGACTGCCGCTTGTTCTTGTCCTTCTCGAGCGCGCGCAGGATCGCGGTCTTCATCTTCGGCGGCACCTGCGCGCCGAGGGCCGTCACCTCGAAGGGCGAGGGCTGCGCCGTGAGGTGCTGCGTGGCCCAGGCCCAGGGCGTATCTGCTTCGAAGGGCAGCCGCCCGGTGAGCATCTCGTACGCGACGATGGCGAGCGAGTAGACGTCGCTGCGCGCGTCGAGCTCCTGCCCGCGGAACTGCTCGGGGCTCATGTACGGCGGCGTGCCCAGCACCGTGCCTTGTTGCGTGAGCTTCTGCTCCTTCGAGTCGGGCCGCTCGCCGCGCTTGGCGATGCCGAAGTCGAGCACCTTCACGAAGTCGTCGCCGTCGATCTTGGTGAGGAAGAGGTTCGCGGGCTTGAGGTCGCGGTGCACGATCCCCTTGCTGTGCGCCTCCTGGAGCGAGCCTGCGGCTTGCCCGATGATCTTGTCGACGCGCTCGGCCGGCATCGGCCCCTTCTGCGCGAGGTCGTCCTCGACCGTCTTTCCTTCGAGCAGCTCCATCGCGATGTAGAGCTCGCCGGTGTTCGTTTGCCCGAAGTCCCAGACCTGGATCGTGTTCGGGTGCTTGAGCTCGGCGACGGTGCCGCACTCGCGGTTGAAGCGCGCGAGCACTTGCGGATCCTTCGCGTACTGCGCGAGGAGCGTCTTGACCGCGGCCTTCCGGACCGTCGTGCCCATCTGCTGCTCGGCGGTGTAGACGCGGCCCATGCCGCCTTCACCGAGCACACCCGTGATGCGGTAGCGACCGCCCACGATCGAGCCGATCAACGGGTCCTCTTCGGAAGGCGCCGACGGCAGCGGCGCTCCACACTTGGCGCAGAAGCGCGCTCCATCGATGTTCGCGTGTTGACAGGCGGGACACTCCATGACGCGCCGCGAGCATCGCAAGATGCGTGCGTGTGGTGCAAGAAGATGCGGAAGAACGCGTCGCGAGGATCGTGCCTCGGCCGGGCTCCTGGCTTCGGGAGCCGCGATCCAGGCTGCCTCGGTTCGGGCCCTGCCGTGTCTCCCATGGATTCCGGGCTCTCCGTGGGGCCGGGGGCCGAGCGCGGATCACAAAACCTCCCAACCGGCTTGACATGTCAAAAGCAAGGGGCTAAGAGCCTGCTCCCCTTTGACGGGACACGTCTGTCTTCGAGGGAGGAACTCGCTGGCGTAGCTCAACCGGTAGAGCACCTGCCTTGTAAGCAGGGGGTTAGGGGTTCAAGTCCCCTCGTCAGCTCCACCGGACCGTCGAGGGCGAAGTATCAGGACGGCTCGGACGAACGGGATCCAAAAATCTCAGGAGACGAACCGACCGAAACAGAGTAGAGAGGGGACCCGCGAGCCCTTGGATCTCGCGAGCTGTGACAATCTGGAGGGTTGCCCGAGTGGCCAAAGGGAGCAGACTGTAAATCTGCCGGCAATTGCCTTCGATGGTTCGAATCCATCACCCTCCACCGAGACGCTGATTGGCGTCTCGACCCGCGGAGCCAAGACAGTCGGTTACGTGGAACGAGAACGGGGGACTCCCCCCGAGCTCTATCTGCGGGCGTAGCTCAGTTGGTAGAGCGTCAGCCTTCCAAGCTGAACGTCGCCGGTTCGAACCCGGTCGCCCGCTCCGCCGGAATCGGCTCCATGCCCACCTAGCTCAGTCGGTAGAGCACGTCCTTGGTAAGGACGAGGTCGTCGGTTCAATCCCGATGGTGGGCTCCAGTAAACGCAGGGAAAGGACAGCGAGCGCGACCGCTTCGGTCGGCAACCGTCAGGAGACAGAACGATGGCCAAGGAGAAATTCACTCGAACCAAGCCTCACGTGAACGTCGGCACGATCGGTCACATCGATCACGGCAAGACCACGCTCACGGCGGCCATCGTGAAGGTCCAGTCCAAGCAGAAGCTTGCGAAAGAGATCAAGTACGCCGACATCGCCAAGGGCGGCACCGTTCGCGACGAGACGAAGACGGTCACGATCGCGGCTGCGCACGTGGAGTACGAGTCGAAGA